>DOWQ01000128.1:225-8554 GCA_003519485.1 Streptomyces sp.
GAACATGAACGAGAACTCGATCGGCTCGGTGATGCCGGTGACGAACGAGGTCAGCGCGAGGGACAGCATCATGCCCAGCACGGCCTTGCGCCGCTCGGGGCGGGCGGCGTGCGCGATGGCGAGCGCGGCGGCCGGCAGGCCGAACATCATGATCGGGAAGAAGCCGGTCATGAACTGGCCGGCGGTGGGGTCCTCGGCGAAGAAGCGGTTGATGTCGCCGTGGACGACCTTGCCCGCGGCGTCGGTGAAGGAACCGAGCTCGAACCAGGCGACGGTGTTCACGAACTGGTGCATGCCGATCGGGATCAGCGCACGGTTGATCAGGCCGAAGAGGCCGGCGCCCGCGGCGCCGAGGCCGGTCATCCACTCGCCGAAGGCCTGGATGCCCTCGCCGATCGGGCCCCAGATGAGGGCGAACAGGACGCCCACCAGGGTGCCGACGAAGGCCATGATGATCGGGACGAGCCGGCGGCCGTTGAAGAAGCCGAGCCAGTCGACCAGCCGGGTGCGGTGGTAGCGCTGCCAGAGAACGGCGGCGAGCAGACCCATCAGGATGCCGCCGAGCACGCCCGGGTCGTGATAGACGGCGGCGACGTCCTCACCGGCCTTGATCTGGACCTCGCTGACGGGGAACGCCGTGAGGACGTTCTTGTAGACGAGGAAGCCGACCAGGGCGGCGAGCGCGGTGGAGCCGTCGGCCTTCTTGGCGAAGCCGATGGCCACACCTATGCAGAACAGCAGCGGCAGATTGTCGAAGATCGCGCCACCGGCGGTGGCGAAGACGGACGCGAAAGTGTCCCAGCCCAGGCCGTCGGCGCCGAAGACATCCGGCTGGCCGAGGCGGAGCAGAATGCCGGCGGCCGGCAGCACGGCGATCGGCAGCTGGAGGCTGCGGCCGACCTTCTGCAGACCCTGGAACAGCCCGGAGCCCCGCTTCTTCGCGGGGGCCGCGTTCTCAGTCGTCGTACTCATGGGTTTCCTTCTGGTACGCGTACGGACCAGGGGACCGGGTCCGTCGGAGAGATCGGGGGAGAAATGTCCCGATCGTGGTCTACACCACTCAGTGGTTTAGACCTTTTCTACACGACCCGGCCGTCCGGAGGAACCCCGGTCCCCGCACTCCGGCATCACAACTGTGCATACACATGGCGGCGGCCCCGAACCCGGAGGAGTTCGGGGCCGCCGCGGGGATCACCGCGGGCGGTCGTCCGCGTCTGCGCCGCTGCCGTGCCGGTGCCGGCCGGCTGCGACTGCGGCTGCGGGGGCTGTGGCTACGGCTCGGTGGCGTCCTTCCCCACTTCCTGCTCCAGTTCCTCCGGTTCGCGGCCCGGCGTCGGGATGTCGAACCGGGTGATGACGAAGCGGAAGACCGTGTAATAGACCACCGCGAAGACCAGGCCCACCGGAATGATCACCCAGGGCTTGGTGGCGAGATGCCAGTTCACCACATAGTCGATCAATCCCGCGGAGAAGCTGAATCCGGCGTGCACGCCCAGCGCCCAGGTGATCGCCATCGACAGCCCGGTCAGCACCGCGTGGATGCCGTACAGCAGCGGCGCGACGAACATGAACGAGAACTCGATCGGCTCGGTCACCCCCGTGATCAGCGAGGTCAGCCCGACCGACAGCATCATGCCGGTCACCGCCTTGCGGCGCTCCGGACGGGCGCAGTGCGCGATGGCGAGCGCGGCGGCCGGCAGCCCGAACATCATGATCGGGAAGAAGCCGGTCATGAACTGCCCCGCGGTCGGGTCCCCGGCGAAGTACCGGGTCAGATCGCCCTGCACGCTCCCGTCCGGGCCGGTGAACTCGCCGGCCTGGAACCAGAAGAAAGTGTTCAGGAACTGGTGCATGCCGATCGGGATCAGCAGCCGGTTCGCGACGCCGAACAGGCCCGAGCCCCAGGAGCCCAGATCGATCAGGTGCTTGGCGAACCAGGTCAGCCCGTCGCCCACCGGGTCCCACAGCAGCCCGAAGAGCACGCCGAGGAGCGTGCAGAGAAAGGCCATGATGATCGGGACGAGCCGGCGGCCGTTGAAGAAGCCGAGCCAGTCGACCAGCCGGGTCCGGTGGTAGCGCTGCCAGACCACGGCCGTGAGCAGGCCGATCAGAATGCCGCCGAGCACGCCCGGATTCTGCGGGGTGCCCTCGGGCAACTCCTCGGTGACGGAGCCCGCGACGGGAAAGGCCGTGAGGATGTTGTTGTAGACGAGGAAGCCGACGACGGCCGCCAGTGCCGTGGAGCCGTCGGCCTTCTTTGCGAAGCCGATGGCCACCCCGATGCAGAACAGCAGCGGCAGCCCGAAGGCCCCGTCGAGGATCGCCGTGCCGCCCGTCAGCAGGACCTTGGCCGTCTTGTCCCAGAAGGCGCCGCTCCCGTAAGCCTCGATGAGATTGCCCAGGCTGACCAGCAGGCCGGCGGCCGGCAGCACCGCGATGGGCAGTTGCAGGCTGCGCCCGACCTTCTGCAAGTTGTGGAACAGCCCGGACGTCCACTTCCTCGGTGGCCGCCCCTCCGCGGTCGTCGGCTGCGAACTCATCGCCGTCCTCCCGGATTCTCTCCCGGTTCGCCCCCGGTCTGGCGGGCGCTGCATACTGGTGTAGACCTGTCGCAGCGTGCGTATGCTGCCGTACCGGCCCGGTGCGGCAGCGTGTTCCCCATCCTTCGCCGGATGGCGGACCCGCGCCCGCGAAAGTGGGCCAAACGTGCGTTAGCGTGTGAAAACGATGGGCGGTTCGCCGCAGCGCCGAGAGAAGCGCGCCGAGAAAGCAGGAGTGGACATGGCCAGCAAGGCTGAGAAGATCGTCGCCGGGCTCGGCGGGCTCGACAACATCGAAGAGGTCGAGGGCTGCATCACCCGCCTCCGCACCGAGGTTGCCGACCCCTCCCTCGTCGACGAGGCCGCCCTCAAGGCCGCCGGCGCCCACGGCGTCGTCAAGATGGGCACCGCGATCCAGGTCGTCATCGGCACCGACGCCGACCCGATCGCCGCCGACATCGAGGACATGATGTAGCCGCCCGGCCGCACCGCCCGGCCGCACAGCGCAGCCGCCCGGCAGCCGTCACCACGAGGGCCCCGTTCCGCACCACCACGCCGGAGCGGGGCCCCGGCACGCAGCCGATAGGGTCGCAGTCATGCTTCTGAATGATGGCGTTCGTATCGACGGCCGCACCCCCGACCAGCTCCGCCCCGTCACCATCGAGCGCGGCTGGAGCAAGCACGCCGAGGGCTCCGTCCTCATCTCCTTCGGCGACACCAAGGTCTTCTGCACCGCCAGCGTCACCGAAGGCGTGCCCCGCTGGCGCAAGGGCAGCGGCGAGGGCTGGGTCACCGCCGAATACTCCATGCTGCCCCGCTCCACAAACACCCGCGGCGACCGCGAAGCCGTCCGGGGCAAAATCGGCGGCCGTACCCACGAGATCTCCCGCCTCATCGGCCGCTCGCTCCGCGCCGTCATCGACTACAAGGCCCTCGGCGAGAACACGATCGTCCTCGACTGCGACGTCCTCCAGGCCGACGGCGGGACCCGCACCGCCGCCGTCACCGGCGCCTACGTCGCCCTCGCCGACGCCATCGGCTGGGCCCAGGGCAAGAAGCTGATCAAGCACGGCCGCAAGCCGCTCACCGGCACCGTCTCCGCCGTCAGCGTCGGCATCGTCGGCGGAGTCCCGCTCCTCGACCTCCGCTACGAGGAGGACGTCACCGCCGAGACCGACATGAACGTCGTCTGCACCGGCGACGGCCGCTTCGTCGAGGTCCAGGGCACCGCCGAGGGCGAGCCCTTCGCCCGCGACGAACTCAACGGCCTCCTCGACCTCGCCGTCACCGGCTGCTCCCAACTCGACGCAGCCCAGCGCGAAGCACTCGCCAGGACCCTCTGACCGGCCCCGTCGCCCGTGCCGCCCGGGTCGGGATCGATCCATGCGTTAATACCGGTGCGGGCGTACGGGGCATCCGTGCGCCCTCCACTCAAGGGGAGGGACCGTCCATGGCTTCGAGCCGCCGTCGTACCGCCGCCATCACCACCCTGGCCGCCGCGGCCCTTGTCCTACCGCTCACCGCCGGCTGCGGCGCCGTCGAGCAGGCCCTGAGCTGCGCCCAGACAGCCGCCACCATCACCGAGGCCGCCGCCGACCTCCAGCAGGCCGCCTCCGACGCCACCGAGAACCCGGCCGAGGCCACCGCGGCGCTCGACCGGATCGACAAGAGCCTCGACACCCTCGGCGACTCGACGGGCGACGCCGACCTCGGCAAGGCCGTCGACGACCTCGACAAGGGCGTCCAGGACGCCCGCGACGCCATCAACGAGGGCAGGCCCCCGGAGGTCGGCCCGGTGACCGACGCGGCGGGCGAGCTGGCCAAGGTCTGTTCGCCGGGCTGACGCCCGCCGGAGTCCGGCGGACTCCGCCGGACTCCGCCGGACTCCGCTGGTTCACGCGGCGGGCCCGGGCGTCACCGCGCCGGGCCCGCGGCGGGATAATCACGCACCATGAAGCGCCTGATTCTCGCCACCCGCAATGCCAACAAGGTCACCGAGCTCCGCGCCATCCTGACCGCGGCCGGCCTCTCCCTCGAACTGGTCGGCGCCGACGCCTACCCGGAGATCCCCGACGTCAAGGAGACCGGCGTCACCTTCGCCGAGAACGCCCTCCTCAAGGCCCGCACCCTCGCCGACACCACCGGCCTCCCGGCGGTCGCCGACGACTCCGGACTCTGCGTCGACGTCCTGGGCGGAGCACCCGGCATCTTCTCCGCCCGCTGGGCAGGCCGGCACGGCGACGACCGGGCCAACCTCGACCTGCTCCTCGCCCAGCTCTCCGACATCTCCGACGAGCACCGCGGCGCGTACTTCGCCTGCGCGGCGGCCCTGGCGCTGCCGGACGGCACGGAACGCGTCGTCGAGGGCCGGCTGACCGGCACCCTCCGGCAGACCCCGGCGGGCAGCGGCGGCTTCGGCTACGACCCGATCCTCCAGCCGGACGGCGAGACCCGCACCTGCGCGGAGCTGACGGCGGACGAGAAGAACGCCATCAGCCACCGCGGCCAGGCCTTCCGCGCCCTGGCCCCGGTGGTCCGCGAGCTGCTGGGCTGAGTGTTCGGGATGGGAATGCCCTACGAGTCGATCCTTCGATTCGCAGGGCATTTCCCCGTGCGGCGGAAGGGATTCGAACCCTCAAGCCCGATCAAGGGCCACAGATCCTAAGTCTGCTGCGTCGCCTGCTGCGCCACCGCCGCTCAATTGCCAGCAATGGTAGCCGCTCAGTGACTGCCGGGGCGGATGGGTCTCGGCGGATGTCCCTGATTCATCGTCGACCAGGTCCCCGGGCTCAGGCGCCGGTGGTGGCGGGCGGGTTACAGGAAGCCCGTCAGAAGCGGGGCTCGGGGGTCTGGGACTTGACGAGGTGCACCGCTTCCGCCTTCGTTGCCACCGACGGCGGTGAGCCGTCCAGCGGTCGCTGGGCCGTCTCCTTCATGAAGGCCACCGAGACGATCCCGACCAGTGCCGCCGCCATCGCGTAGTAGGCGGGCATCATGTCGCTGCCCGTGGCGCTGATCAGGGCCGTGATCACGAGCGGGGTGGTGCCGCCGAAGACCGAGGCGGAGATGTTGTAGCCGATCGACAGGGAGCCGTAGCGGACGTCGGTGGGGAAGAGGGCCGGGAGGGCGGCGGACATGGTGCCGAGGAGGCAGACCAGGGACAGGCCGAGCATGGCCATCCCGCCGATCACCGCGAGGATGCTGCCCTGCTTCACCAGCAGGAAGGCCGGGATCGAGAGGACGAAGAAGCCGATCATCCCGGTCATCAGCAACGGCTTGCGGCCGAAGTGGTCGTTGAGGTGGCCGATCTGGGTGATGACCGACATCAGCACGATCATGGTGCCGAGCAGGATCAGCAGGCTGTGGGTGTCGTCGTACTCCAGCTCGTCCGTGAGGTAGGTCGGCATGTACGACAGCAGCATGTAGTCGGTGATGTTGTAGGCGCCGACCAGGCAGATGCAGAGGACCAGGGCCGGCCACTGCTGGGTGAAGATCTTGCTGACGTCCTTCTGCGGGGCGTTCTCCGAGAGGTGGGCGTACTGCATCTCGGCCTGCTCGGGCGCGACTTCCTCCTCGGCGTGCACATGCGTCTTGCTGGCTTCCAGCCGCTGGAAGGCCGGGGTCTCGTCGAGTTTCATTCGCAGGTAGAGGCCGATCAGGCCGAGCGGGCCGCCGATGAGGAAGGGGATGCGCCAGGCCCAGTCCGTCATCGCGGCCTCGCCCAGCCAGGCGGTGAGCAGGGCGACGAGGCCGGCCGCCGCGACGTATCCGGCGAGCGTGCCGAGTTCGAGGAAGCTGCCGAAGAATCCGCGTTTCTTGTCCGGGGCGTATTCGGCGATGAAGGTGGACGCGCCGCCGTATTCGCCGCCGGTCGAGAATCCCTGCACCAGCCGGCAGAAAATGAGCAGGATCGGCGCCCAGAGGCCGATCGTGGCGTAGCTCGGGATCAGGCCGACGCAGAAGGTGCCGGCCGCCATCAGCATCATCGTGGCGGCGAGGACCTTCTTGCGGCCGATGCGGTCGCCGAGGGGGCCGAAGAAGGTGCCGCCGAGCGGGCGTACCAGGAAGGCGACGGCGAAGGTGGCGAAGGAGGACAGCAGTTGGGTGGTGTCGCTGCCGCCGGGGAAGAAGACCTTGCCGATGGTGACGGCCAGATAGCTGTAGATGCCGAAGTCGAACCATTCCATGGCATTGCCGAGGGCGGCGGCCTTCACGGCGCGTTTGACGATGCGTTCGTCGGTCACCGTGATGTCCGTACGGCGCAGGCGCGGGTTCAGCCTGCGTTTCATCGTCCGGAAAAGGTCGGGGTGCCTTTTCACGGCCGCCGGGTCGAGCTCCTCCTCGGCACTGCTGGCCGGCATGGTGCGGGTCCTCTCACTGGCAGTGGCTGCAGTCGGAACGCCTGCGCAATGGTTGGCCGGGTGAACTGAAGCCCCACCGAAGTGGAACTTCAGTCACACAATGCGCTTTGTTCGCCGGAGAGGCTCGGTGGGATGGACCGGGCGGGTAATCCCCGCTGTTCCGTGCGGTCAGTCCGGAAGGACCGGACGGTCAGTCCGGAAGGATCAGAGGGAGAGGTCCTTGATGAGCTTGGCGACGTGGCCGGTGGCCTTCACGTTGTAGAGCGCCTGCTCGACCTTTCCGTCCTCGCCGACGATGACGGTGGACCGGATGACGCCGGTCACGGTCTTGCCGTAGAGCTTCTTCTCGCCGAAGGCGCCGTATGCCTCCAGGACGGACTTGTCGGGGTCGCCGAGCAGGGTCACCTTCAGATCCTCGGCCTCGCGGAACTTCGCGAGCTTCTCGGGCTTGTCGGGGGAGATCCCGATGACGTCGTAGCCGGCGTCGGTCAGCAGTTCGAGGTTGTCGGTGAAGTCGCAGGCCTGCTTGGTGCAGCCGGGGGTGAGGGCGGCCGGGTAGAAGTAGACGATGACCTTGCGGCCGGTGTGGTCGGCGAGTGACACCTGCTTGCCGTCCGCGTCGGGCAGGGTGAAGGCGGGGGCGGTGTCGCCGGGCTGCAGTCGCTCGCTCATGGTTCTCCTCGTCGGGTGGTCGTGGTGGCCGCGGTCGTGCCGTGCGGGCGTGGCCGTGGCCGTACTGGAGAGGTTAGCCGCGGGGATGCGGCGGCCGTGGGGGTGCCGTGGGGCGGCCGGGTGAGCGAGCTGACAGACTGTCCACCACAGTGCACGACGCGTGCACACGGCGACCGGTCCGGACCGGTACAGACGGATCATCGACCACGAGACGACGGAGGCAGCGCGGTGTCGGAAGCCAGGACCCCGGCGGAGATCGAGGCGGAGATCGCCCGCAGGCGCCAGGAGCTCGCCGTGACGCTCGACGAGATCGCGGTGCGGGTGCACCCGAAGACCGTCGTCGCGGACGCCAAGGCGAAGGCGGCGTCGGCCGTGGACCGTACGGCCGGCCGGGCTTACGTGGCGGTGAACCGCGCGATGACCGACGCCCGGGGGCAGTTCGTGGCGGAGGACGGCACACCGCGCATGGAGCGGATCGTTCCGGTGGCGGTGGCCGTGGTCGCCGCGGTGGGGCTGCTCGCGGCGGTGTCGTCCCGGCGCGGATCCGGCGGCCGGTGCTGCTCGGTCCGGCTGCGGCGCCGCTGAGGGGCTTGTCCGCGGGGGCGTCCGCGGGGGGCGTCTCCGACGTGCCCGGCTGAGGGCCGTCTCCGACGCGCCCTCGCCGAGGGCGTCGTCGGCGGGGCTCGGCGCTGCTGGTGGCGCGCCGCGCGATGGCGTTCGGGCGGCTGTTCGTGAGCCGTGTTGCGGCAGTGGTTC
>DOWQ01000127.1 GCA_003519485.1 Streptomyces sp.
GCGACCGCGACCGCGACCGCGACCGCCCCGCACCGCCCGCACCGGAGCCGCACCGGAGCCGTACCGCGCCCGTACCCTCGCGCCGGCGCCACCCGCCCGTACCGGGCCCGCGTCCCCCCAGCACCCGACCGCATCCCGAGAGAGCCGCCCCCATGACCCCCACCGCCGCTCCCGACTCCCCCCGCCACGGCGATCTCCGCGCCCAGCTGGACACCCTGACCACCGAGGCGTTCCGCAGCGACCTCGCCGAGATCGACCGGCTGCCCACCCTCGAGATCGCCGGGCTCATGAACGGCGAGGACGCCACCGTCCCCGCCGCCGTCGCCGAGCAGCTGCCGAGCATCGCCGCCGTGATCGACGGCACCGCCGAGCGGATGGCCCGCGGCGGCCGGCTGATCTACGCGGGCGCGGGCACCGCCGGGCGGCTCGGCGTGCTGGACGCGAGCGAGTGCCCGCCGACGTTCAACACCCGGCCCGGGGAGGTCGTCGGCCTGATCGCGGGCGGCCCGTCCGCGATGATCAATTCCATCGAGGGCGCCGAGGACAGCAAGGAGCTGGCCGCCGCCGACCTGGACGCGCTCGGGCTCACCGCGGACGACACGGTCGTCGGCGTCTCGGCCTCCGGCCGCACCCCGTACGCGATCGGCGCGGTCGAGCACGCCCGCGCGCTCGGGGCACTGACCGCCGGACTGTCCTGCAACGCGGGCTCGGCCCTCGGGGCGGCGGCCGAACACGCCATCGAGGTGGTCGTCGGCCCCGAGATGCTGACCGGCTCGACCCGGCTGAAGGCGGGCACGGCGCAGAAACTCGTCCTCAACATGCTGTCGACCATCACCATGATCCGGCTGGGCAAGACCTACGGGAATCTGATGGTCGACGTGCGCGCCTCGAACGAGAAGCTGCGCGCCCGGTCCCGGCGGATCGTGGCGCTCGCCACCGGGGCGTCCGACGACGAGATCGAGGCCGCCCTGTCCGCCACCGGCGGCGAGGTGAAGGACGCGATCCTGGCGATCCTCGGCGGGGTCGACGGCCCGGCGGCGGCCCGGCTGCTGGCCGGTTCCCGCGGCCATCTCCGCGCCGCGCTCCGGGCCGCGGCGGAGCAGGGCTGACCTGCCGGGACGGCCGGCGGGCGGAGCGGCCCCGCCCCGGCACCGCGCACCCGTACTTCCCCGTACTCCTACAGCCCCCACAGTCCCCCACACCAGGGCGACCCCACTGAGCCCGCGCCCCCCACGCACCCCCATGGCACCACCCGTAAGACCATCCGCACCACAGGCAAGGCACCCCCATGGCACCAACACCGGACAAGAACCGCAGAACCGCCGAAGAGATCCTTCCGCTCGTCGGCGGATCCGGGAACGTCACCTCCGTCACCCACTGCATGACCCGGCTCCGGCTGGGACTGCTGGACCGCTCCCTCGTCCAGGACGAGGCCCTCAAGGCGCTGCCCGCCGTGATGGGCGTCGTCGAGGACGACACGTATCAAATCGTCCTCGGCCCGGGTACGGTCGCCCGGGTCACCCCGGAGTTCGAACAGCTGGTCGAGGAGTCCCGGCAGACCGCCCCCGCGGCCTCCGCCGGAACGGCCACCGCCACGCCGGCCACCGCCACGGGCGGCGCCGGCGGTACCCCGACCGGCGAGGAGCTGGCCGCGCAGGGCGCCGCCCTCAGGGCCGAGCGGAAGTCACGGAACGCGACCCCGTTCAAGCTGTTCCTGCGCCGGGTCGCGAACATCTTCGTACCGCTGATCCCCGCCCTGATCGGCTGCGGCATCGTCGCGGGCATCAACGGCATGCTGACGAACCTCGTCAGCACCGGCCACCTCGCCTGGGCGGCACCGCTGGTCCCGGCGCTCGCCGCCATCGCGTCCGGCTTCATGTCGCTGATCGCCGTCTTCGTCGGCATCAACACCGCCAAGGAGTTCGGCGGCACGCCGGTACTCGGCGGCGCGGTCGCCGCGATCATCGTCTACGCAGGGGTCGCGGAGGTCAGCGCGTTCGGCCAGCAGCTGGCGCCAGGCCAGGGCGGTGTGCTCGGCGCGCTCGGCGCGGCGCTGCTGGCCGTCCGGGTGGAGAAGTTCTGCCGCCGCTGGGTGCCGGAGTCGCTCGACGTGCTGGTGACGCCCACGCTGACCGTGCTGGTCTCGGGGCTCGTCACCCTCTTCGGGCTGATGTTCCTCGCCGGCGAGGTCTCCACGGCGATCGGCGACTTCGCCGACTGGCTGCTGTCCGCGAGCGGGGCATTCGCGGGCTTCGTCCTCGGCGGGCTGTTCCTGCCGCTGGTGATGCTCGGCCTGCACCAGGCCCTGATCCCGATCCATACGACGCTGATCGAACAGCAGGGCTTCACCGTGCTGCTGCCGATCCTCGCGATGGCGGGCGCGGGCCAGGTGGGCGCGGCGGTCGCCGTCTACCTCCGGCTGAAGCGGAACAGCTCCATCCGGAAGACCATCAAATCGGCTCTGCCGGCCGGTTTCCTGGGCGTCGGCGAGCCGCTGATCTACGGTGTCTCGCTGCCGCTCGGCCGCCCGTTCATCACGGCCTGCGTGGGCGGCGCGTTCGGCGGCGGTGCCGTCGGCCTCTTCTACCAGCTCGGCGACTCGGTCGGCTCAACGGCCATCGGCCCGTCCGGCTGGGCGCTGTTCCCGCTGCTGGACGGCAGCCAGGGGATGGGCACCACCGTCGCGGTGTACGCGGGCGGCCTGCTCGTCGGCTATCTCGCCGGCTTCGCGGCCACGTACTTCTTCGGCTTCACCCGGCGGATGCTCACGGAGCTGAACTCGGACCCGGTTCCCGAGCACGCCGGGGCCGCGGGCTCCGGAGCCGGGACCGGCGGAACCCCGCCCCCGGCCACGGACCCGCGGCCGG
>DOWQ01000514.1 GCA_003519485.1 Streptomyces sp.
TAGCCCTCCCACGGCATGAAGGCGACGAGGAGGTTGCGGCCCAGGGCCATCTCCCCACCGTCGGTCGCCGGACCGTCGGCGATCAGCTGGCCGGCCTCGACGCGGTCACCCTCGGTGACCATGACGCGCTGGTTGTAGCTGTTGCCCTGGTTGGACCGGGAGAACTTCATCATCTTGTAGGTGTGCGAACCACCCTCGTCCTGCGTGACCGTCACGAGGTCCGCGGAGACCTCCGTGACGACGCCGGCCTTGAGCGCGCGGACCACGTCACCGGAGTCGAGCGCGGCGCGGTGCTCCATGCCGGTGCCCACGTAGGGGGCCTCGGACTGCACGAGCGGCACGGCCTGACGCTGCATNNGCGTCGTCGTGCTCGAGGAAGGGGATCATCGCGGTGGCGGCGGAGACCATCTGCCGCGGCGAGACGTCCATGAAGTCGACGTCCTCGGCCGGGATCTGGTCGACCTCGCCACCCTTGGTGCGCGCGAGCACCCGCTCCTCGGCGAAGTTGCCGTCGTCGAGCAGCACCGCGTTGGCCTGCGCGACGACGACCTTGTCCTCCTCGTCCGCGGAGATGTAGACGATCTCGTCCGTGACGCGGCCGTCGACGACCTTGCGGTAGGGGGTCTCGATGAAGCCGAAGGCGTTGATCCGCCCGTAGCTGGCGAGCGAGCCGATCAGACCGATGTTGGGACCCTCAGGGGTCTCGATCGGGCACATGCGGCCGTAGTGCGACGGGTGCACGTCGCGGACCTCGAAGCCGGCCCGCTCACGGCTCAGACCACCGGGGCCCAGCGCGGACAGCCGGCGCTTGTGGGTCAGGCCCGACAGCGGGTTCGTCTGGTCCATGAACTGGGACAGCTGGCTGGTGCCGAAGAACTCCTTGATGGAGGCGACGACCGGCCGGATGTTGATCAGTGTCTGCGGCGTGATCGCCTCGACGTCCTGCGTGGTCATCCGCTCGCGGACGACGCGCTCCATCCGGGCCAGGCCGGTACGGACCTGGTTCTGGATGAGCTCGCCGACGTTGCGCAGACGACGGTTGCCGAAGTGGTCGATGTCGTCGGTCTCGACGACGATGGACTGGCCTTCGCCGCTGACCGTCTCCGTCTCACCGGCGTGCAGCTTGACCAGGTACTTGATGGTCGCGATGACATCGGCGCTGGTGAGCACACCGGCGTCGAGGGGCGCGTCGCCGCCGAGCTTCTTGTTCACCTTGTAGCGGCCGACCTTCGCGAGGTCGTAGCGCTTCGGGTTGAAGTAGAGGTTCTCGAGCAGGGTCTGCGCGGCCTCACGCGTCGGCGGCTCGCCCGGACGCAGCTTGCGGTAGATGTCGAGCAGCGCGTCGTCCTGGCCCTGGGTGTGGTCCTTCTCCAGGGTGGCGCGCATCGACTCGTACTCGCCGAACTCCTCGACGATCTGCTCGGTGGTCCAGCCGAGTGCCTTGAGCAGCACGGTGACGGACTGCTTGCGCTTGCGGTCGATGCGGACACCGACCATGTCGCGCTTGTCGATCTCCATCTCCAGCCAGGCACCCCGGGACGGGATGATCTTGGCGGAGAAGATGTCCTTGTCGGACGTCTTGTCGATCGAACTGTCGAAATAGACGCCCGGCGAGCGGACCAGCTGCGAGACGACGACACGCTCGGTGCCGTTGATGCAGAAGGTGCCCTTGTCGGTCATGAGCGGGAAGTCGCCCATGAAGACCGTCTGAGACTTGATCTCACCGGTCTCGTTATTGGTGAACTCGGCGGTGACGAAGAGCGGCGCGGCATACGTGAAGTCGCGGTCCTTGCACTCGTCGATGGAGTTCTTCGGCGGCTCGAAGCGGTGGTCGCGGAAGGTCAGCGACATCGACCCTGAGAAGTCCTCGATCGGGGAGATCTCTTCGAAGATCTCCTCCAGACCGGACTTGGTGGGGACATCCTGACCACTGTCCAGGGCCGACTCGACTCGAGCCTTCCAGGCGGCATTGCCGAGCAGCCAGTCGAAGCTCTCGGTTTGCAGCGCAAGGAGGTTCGGAACCTCGAGGGGCTCCTTGATCTTTGCAAAGGAGATGCGCAGCGGGGCGGTGCTGGCGCCGTTATTCGTATTGGCGGTCGAGGCGTTGCGCGAGGCGGCCAAGAGGGGGTCCTTCCGAGGGCTCGGACTCACTACGCGCGTACCGGCCCCATTTCGAGCACGGAGGAAGGAAATCCCAGTTCAGGGAAGCTTCAGCAGTGCTACGAGAACGGGTCATGCCCCTGGTGACGGGCAGAGGGCAGCTAACAGGCAGCGCAAAGGGTCAGTGTACCCACTTGGCACACTGATGTCCAGAGCAGATTCCCGGAGACCGGCGCAGTACCAATCTCTCCCTCCGGGAGGTGGTGACCTCTCCCTCGGAGAGGGGTCACACCTCGTTGTTCTTCAACGCTCTTCATCGCCTGCGGCAAGGCTTCCCGCTTCGCACTCGATCCATGCCTCGAACCCGGACCGATGTGGTGACGCGTCCCGAGAATTGCGCGCCTCGTGTCTTTCGTCAAGGCCCCCCGCCCCGCGAAGGTCTCCACCGGGGCGTAGCCGGAGCAACGATGATCACCTTACCCGCCGGGTCCGACAAGACAAGGACACCCGGTCGGGAAACGCCCGAGGGCGGCCACCCGGTCGGGTGGCCGCCCTCGGCACGGACCGCAGCCCGCGCGCCCTGGGACGCGTGGCTGACGGGCCGCGTCAGGTCACTTGACCTCGACGGAGGCGCCGGCGGCCTTGAGCGACTCGGCAGCCTTCTCGGCGGCCTCCTTGGCGACCTTCTCGACGACCGGCTTCGGCGCGCC
Source organism: Streptomyces sp. (assembly GCA_003519485.1). Classification (GTDB taxonomy): domain Bacteria; phylum Actinomycetota; class Actinomycetes; order Streptomycetales; family Streptomycetaceae; genus Streptomyces. The sequence goes on from DOWQ01000514.1 coordinate 2,811, forward strand.
GTCGACGAGGTCCTTGGCCTCCTTCAGACCCAGCGAGGTCAGCTCACGCACGACCTTGATGACCTGGATCTTCTTGTCGCCGGCACCGGTGAGGACGACGTCGAACTCGTCCTGCTCCGGCTCGGCCTCGGCGGCCGGGGCACCCGGGCCCGCAGCGGCGGCGGCGACGGGGGCGGCGGCCTCGACGTCGAACTTCTCCTCGAAGGCCTTGACGAACTCGGAGAGCTCGATCAGGGTCATCGTGCTGAACTGCTCGAGCAGGTCGTCCTGGGACAGCTTCGCCATGGTGGCGTCCTTCCACTAAATCGGCGGGTGCCGGATGTACATGTCGGCGGGCGTACGGGGCCCGCTGCGACCGGGTCCTACTACTCGGCGGACTCGGCCTCGGCGGGAGCCGGCGTACCGGCACCGCCCTGCTCGACCTGGCTGCGAAGCGCGTCCGCGGTACGGACGAACTTCGTGAGCGGGGCCTGGAAGGTCGCCGCGGCCTTGGCCATGGACGCCTTCATGCCACCGGCCAGCTTGGCGAGCAGCACCTCGCGGGACTCGAGGTCCGCAAGCTTCTTGATCTCATCGGCGGACAGCGCCTTACCGTCAAGGACACCGCCCTTGATGATGAGGTTCGGGTTGTCCTTGGCGAAGTCACGAAGACCCTTCGCCGCCTCGACCGGGTCACCGGTCACGAAGGCGACGGCCGACGAACCGACGAACAGTTCGTCGAGGTGGCTGATCCCGGCCTCATTGGCCGCAATCTTGGTCAGCGTGTTCTTCACCACACGGTACTGAGCGTTCTCACCGAGTGAACGGCGCAGGTCCTGCAGCTGCGCCACGGTGAGACCGGTGTACGCGGTCACCATGGTCGCGGTGGAGTTACGGAACTTGTCCGTCATCTCCTCCACTGCAGTGACCTTGTCGGGCCTCGCCATGAGCCTCGGCCTCCTTCCGGGTGATGGTCCTCGGCTGACCTCTCGGTCAGCCGCACACGTCGCCGGACCGCCCGAATCGGGCACGCGAAGAAGGGGGCTCAACAAATACGAAACGCCCCGGTGCAGATGCACGGGGCGTGACTCGACCGGCCGGGCCCAAGGGCCCGTAACGGGAGCTCAACCTCATTCACCTGCACGGGCCGTCCGCGAAAGCGGAATCCTTCGGCCACTGCACACCACGAAGGCACACAGCAACGACCAGCGGTCTTTGGCTACCGGAGCAGAATACGTGAGCCGCCCGGGCGGAGGCAAATCAGGCCTTCCGGGCCGCGTCGCCGGCCGTACGAGCCGCGACCGCCGACCGTACGCAGCCGCGCCCGCCGCACGCACGAGCCGGGCCCCGCGCCTCCCGGAAAGGAGGTGCGGGGCCCGGCTGCAGGCACTCACGCTGCCGCTGACTGGGTCAGACGGCCGCGGGGTCCTCCTCGACGAGGAGGTTGCGGGTGCGGTTGGCGTCCAGCTGGATGCCGGGACCCATCGTGGTGCTCATGGTCGCCTTCTTGATGTAGCGGCCCTTCGCGGCGGACGGCTTGAGGCGGTTGACCTCTTCGAGCGCCGCGCCGTAGTTCTCCACCAGCTGCTGCTCGTCGAACGAGGTCTTGCCGATGATGAAGTGAAGGTTCGCGTGCTTGTCGACGCGGAACTCGATCTTGCCGCCCTTGATCTCGGACACGGCCTTGGCCACGTCCGGGGTCACGGTGCCGGTCTTCGGGTTCGGCATCAGGCCACGCGGGCCGAGCACGCGGCCCAGCCGGCCGACCTTGCCCATCAGGTCCGGGGTGGCGACGACGGCGTCGAAGTCCAGCCGGCCCTTGGAGACCTCGTCGATCAGTTCGTCCGAGCCGACGATGTCGGCTCCGGCGGCTTCCGCGGCCGCAGCACGGTCACCGGTCGCGAAGACCAGGACCCGGGCGGTCTTGCCGGTGCCGTGCGGGAGGATCACGGTGCCGCGGACCATCTGGTCGGCCTTGCGCGGGTCGACACCCAGGCGCATGGCGACCTCGACGGTCGAGTCGAACTTGGTACCGGAGGTCTCCTTGGCGAGACGGACGGCCTCGAGCGGCGCGTACGCCTTGCTCTCGTCGATCTTGGCGTCCGCAGCGCGGAGAGTCTTGCTGCGCTTCACTGCTGCTCCTCTGATTCTTGTGGAGTCGTGGTGCGGGCCGCGCCGGCCCTCCCACGGTTACGGTGCGAGGTGGCCCTCGACCGGTACGGCTGTCAGCCCTCGACCGTGACACCCATGGAGCGCGCGGTGCCGGCGATGATCTTCTCGGCGGCGTCCATGTTATTGGCGTTCAGGTCGGGCATCTTGGTGGTGGCGATCTCCCGCACCTGGTCGCGGGTGATCTTCGCGACCTTGTTGATGTGGGGCTCGCCGGAGCCCTTGTCCACACCCGCGGCCTTGAGGATCAGCTTCGCGGCCGGCGGCGTCTTGGTGATGAAGGTGAAGGAGCGGTCCTCGTAGACCGTGATCTCCACCGGCACGACCATGCCGCGCTGCGACTCGGTCGCGGCGTTGTAGGCCTTGCAGAACTCCATGATGTTGACGCCGTGCTGACCCAGCGCGGGGCCGACCGGCGGGGCCGGGTTGGCGGCGCCCGCCTGGATCTGGAGCTTGATCAGCCCTGTTACTTTCTTCTTCTTGGGAGGCATTGCTCTCTCCGGGTCCTTAGTGAGAGGTTTCGCCCCGGTCCGGCGGTATCCGGACGGAGGCATACCGCACCACGATAACGGGTAGGGCAGTGCGGCCAAAAACCGAGCAGGTCAGACCGGCCGTTGAAGGCCCGTCCGACCTGCTCGGAAGCTGTGGCCGGAAGGCCGGGCCCAGCTGGTCACCCCGCTGCGCCGGCTCTTCCGGGCTGTGTCAGTTCTTCTGGATCTGGTCGAAGCTCAGCTCGACCGGGGTCTCCCGGCCGAAGATTTCGACGAGGCCCTTGACCTTCTTGGAGTCGGCGTTGATCTCGTTGATCGTCGCCTGCAGCGTCGCGAACGGGCCGTCGGTGACGGTGACGGAGTCGCCGACCTCGAAGTCCAGCACCTGGACCTCGACCTTGCGGCTCGGCATCGGGACGCCGGACTCCTCGGCCGCGGCCTTGGCGGCCTTCTCCTCGGCCTCCGGGGCGAGCATCTTGACGATCTCGTCCAGGGTCAGCGGGTACGGGTCGTAGGCGTTGCCCACGAAGCCGGTGACGCCGGGGGTGTTGCGGACGACGCCCCAGGACTCGTTCGTCAGATCCATCCGGACCAGCACATAGCCCGGCAGCTTGTTCTGCCGGACGTTCTTGCGCTCGCCGTTCTTGATCTGGACGATCTCTTCCTCGGGCACCTCGGCCTGGTAGATGAACTCCTCGACGTTCAGCGAGACGGCACGCTGCTCGAGGTTGGCCTTCACGCGCTTCTCGTAGCCCGCGTAGGTGTGGATGACGTACCACTCGCCGGGGAGGAGGCGCAGCTCCTGGCGGAGTGCCTCGACGGCGTCCATCCGGGGCTCCTCGGCCTCGGACTCGGCTTCCGCCTCGGACTCGGCTTCCGCTTCGGACCCGGCCTCCGCTTCGGCCTCGTCGGCCGCGGCAGCGGACTCGTCGGCTTCCGCGGCGGCCTCAGCGGAATCGGCGTCGGCATCCACCTGGCCCGCGGACTCCTCGGCAGCCTCGTCCGGGAGCGTTTCGGCGGTCTCGGCCGGCACGGTCTCGGCCTCGCCGACCGCCTCCGGTGCAGCCTCGGCTGCCTCGGCCGTCGCCGCAGCCTCTTCGCCCTTGTCGGGCTCGATGGCGTCGTTCAGGTTCGGGTCAGACACGGTGGCTGCTTCTTCCTGGCTTCAAGGGGTCGAACGTGCGTCCGGGCGCGCCATGAGCGGCGGCGACGCGGGATCAGCCGAAGACGTACTTGACGACTTCGCCGAATCCATAGTCAATCACGGTCACCAGACCGATCATGAAGACTACGAAGACGATCACCACTGTGGTGTAGGTCGTCAGCTCGCCGCGCGACGGCCAGACGACCTTGTGCAGCTCCGAAAGGATCTGGCGGTAGAACAGCGCGAGCCGGCCCAGAGGGCCCTTCTTGCCGCGCTTCCCACCCCGCCGTGCCTTCTTCTTCGGCTCGTCCGTGTCATCGGACCGACCGCTCTCAGGCGTGTCGATGGAGCCCAGGGCGTCCGTCACTCGTCCTCACCTGAATCCGGGTCGTGGCCGTGCCGCGCCCGGTGGAGCCGCACGGCGGTGCGTTGCCAGTACGTACTTGCGCACGCATCCTGGCGAAGATGCGTGTAGCAGGGCCGGAGGGACTTGAACCCCCAACCGCTGGTTTTGGAGACCAGTGCTCTACCAATTGAGCTACGACCCTTTGTTTCCCCTCAACCTACCCCATCCGATCCACCGCACGAGTGCGCAGGTCGAAACAGCCGGTGAGGGCCAACGCCCAGTGAGTGTACGTGTTCTGCGGCCGGGCGTCGAACAGGTACCGCCGGAGGGGTTTCCGGCCACCCGGCGTCCATCCGCCGGAACTCCCGTGCCACCCGATCCCCCGGTCTGGGACGATGCACCCATGAGCGCTGCTACTCCTCCCGCACAGTCCGCTGACGGCCGACGGGTATCGGCCCGTGTCGGCGCGATCTCCGAGTCCGCGACCCTGGCCGTCGACGCCAAGGCGAAGGCCCTCAAGGCGGCCGGCCGCCCCGTGATCGGTTTCGGTGCCGGCGAGCCCGACTTCCCGACGCCCGAGTACATCGTCGACGCGGCGGTCGAGGCCTGCCGCAACCCGAAGTTCCACCGCTACACGCCGGCCGGCGGCCTCCCCGAGCTCAAGGCCGCCATCGTCGAGAAGACCCGCCGCGACTCCGGCTACGAGGTCGAGGCGTCCCAGGTCCTCGTCACCAACGGCGGCAAGCAGGCCATCTACCAGGCATTCGCCGCGATCCTCGACCCGGGCGACGAGGTCATCGTCCCGACGCCCTACTGGACCACCTACCCCGAGTCGATCCGGCTGGCCGGCGGTGTGCCGGTGGATGTCGTCGCCGACGAGACCACCGGCTACCGGGTCTCGGTCGAGCAGCTCGAGGCCGCCCGCACCGAGAAGAGCAAGGTGCTGCTCTTCGTCTCCCCGTCGAACCCGACCGGCGCCGTCTACAGCCGCGAGCAGGTCGAGGAGATCGGCCGCTGGGCCGCCGAGCACGGCCTGTGGGTGATGACCGACGAGATCTACGAACACCTGGTCTACGGCGACGCCGAGTTCTGCTCGCTGCCGGTCGTCGTGCCGGAGCTGCGCGACCGGTGCGTCGTCGTCAACGGCGTGGCCAAGACGTACGCCATGACCGGCTGGCGGGTGGGCTGGGTTATCGGCCCCAAGGACGTGATCAAGGCCGCGACCAACCTCCAGTCGCACGCCACCTCCAATGTGGCGAACGTGTCCCAGGCGGCGGCGATCGCCGCGGTCTCCGGCGACCTCGACGCGGTCGCCAGGATGCGCGAGGCGTTCGACCGGCGGCGGCGGACGATCGTGCGGATGCTGAACGAGATCGACGGCGTGGAGTGCCCGGAGCCGGAGGGCGCCTTCTACGTCTACCCGTCGGTCAAGGGCCTGCTCGGCCGCGAGCTGCGCGGCAAGCGGCCGCAGAGCAGCGTGGAGCTGGCCGGGCTGATCCTGGAGGAGGCCGAGGTCGCGGTCGTACCGGGTGAGGCCTTCGGCACCCCGGGCTATCTGCGGCTGTCGTACGCGCTGGGCGACGAGGACCTGGTCGAGGGTGTCTCCCGCATGCAGAAGCTGCTGGGCGAGGCGCGGGCGTAGTCCGCTGCCCGTACCCGCTGCGCTCGGCGCGGGGGGTGCCTCGGCGCGGGGTGCCGGCGTTCCGGCGCGGCGGGGTGCCGGGACGCCGCCGTCGCCATGAGCTTGACGAGGGGCCCCGGACGACAGCTGTCGTCCGGGGCCCCTCGTCGGTCTCTGGATGCGTACGTCTGTGTGTGCGTAAGCGCCTGCGGCACCGGTGGCCGTGGCGGAACGGAGCCGTAATTGCGTTCGGGCCCGTCCTCGTTAGGGAAATCCCCCTACCCGGCCGGGTCGCCGATACGGCAGGATCTTGGGATGTTGCCGTCCTCACGCGATGTCCGCCTGCTGCCGAAGGCCCACCTGCACCTGCACTTCACCGGGTCGATGCGGCCCGCAACCCTTCTCGAACTCGCCGACAAGCACGGCGTGCACCTGCCGGACGCCCTCACCGGCGGCGAGCCGCCCAAGCTGCGCGCGACCGACGAGCGCGGCTGGTTCCGCTTCCAGCGGCTCTACGACATCGCCCGCTCCTGCCTGCGGACCGCCGAGGACATCCAGCGGCTCGTGCGGGAGGCCGCCCAGGAGGACGCCCGGGACGGGTCCGGCTGGCTGGAGATCCAGGTCGACCCCACCTCGTACGCCCCCCGGCTCGGGGGGCTCGTACCCACCATGGAGATCATCCTGGACGCGGTGGAGTCGGCCTCGCGGGAGACCGGCGTCGGGATGCGGGTGCTCATCGCCGCCAACCGGATGAAGCACCCGCTCGACGCCCGCACCCTCGCGCGGCTCGCGGTGCGGTACGCGGACCGCGGGGTCGTCGGCTTCGGGCTGTCGAACGACGAGCGGCGCGGGTTCGCACGGGACTTCGATCGCGCGTTCGCCATCGCCAGGGACGGCGGACTGCTGTCCGCCCCGCACGGCGGCGAGCTGGCGGGCCCGGGCAGCGTCCGGGACTGCCTGGACGATCTGCACGCGGAGCGCGTGGGGCACGGCGTGCGGGCCGCCGAGGACCCCCGGCTGCTGAGCCGGCTGGCCGAGCGCGGTGTGACGTGCGAGGTCTGCCCGGCCTCCAACGTGGCACTGGGCGTGTACGAGAAGCCGGAGGACATCCCGCTGCGGGTTCTGTACGACGCAGGCGTGCCGATGGCTCTGGGCGCCGACGACCCGCTGCTGTTCGGGTCCCGGCTGGCCGACCAGTACGACCTGGTGCGGTCCTCGCACGGCTTCACGGACGCCGAGCTGGCGGAGCTGGCTCGTCAGTCGGTGCGCGGGTCCCGGGCGCCGGACGACGTACGGCGCCGGATGCTCGACGGGATCGAGGACTGGCTGAAGTCGGAGTAGGGCGGGCGGTGGCCGGCCTGCGGGGAGCCGATGCGGTTCGGTCCGCCGGCCGCGGTCGGGGCGGCGGACCGCGGGACCGCCTGCGTGTGGTGATCTTCGTGGCGCTGACCGACCCGTGTCGCTGCGCCCGGCGCTGGAGGGGAGGGACGCGGTGCGGTGCGGTTCGCTTCGGGGCCGGGGCCGGGGCCGGGGCCTCCGGAGGGGGTCCTCCACCGCATATTTACGGCCGCGGAACATCGGAGCGAGTTGGTGCGGCTGGGTCTCGTCCACAAATACACGGAACTGTTCCGGACCCCCTCCTGCGGACCCGACCCCTCCCGCCGTCTGCCGCGTGCGGGCCGTCGGTGGTCCGGGTGGCCTGATCGGTTCCGTCGGAACCCGACTGCCCTCGGTGGTGCCGGCCTTTTCGGCCGTCGCCGGTGGCCCGGACCGTCGGCCGTCGCTTACGGGCGTTCGGCTCGTCGTGCCGTCGGTTACAGGCTGACGCCCACCGTCACCGGTTCGTTGACCAGCGTCACTCCGAACGCCTGCCGTACGCCGTCGCGGACCTCTCGGGCGAGGTCCAGCAGGTCCTCGGTGGTCGCGTGGCCGCGGTTGGTGAGGGCCAGGGTGTGCTTGGTGGAGATGCGCGCCGGGCCACTGCCGTAGCCCTTGGTGAAGCCGGCCTTGTCGATGAGCCAGGCCGCCGAGGTCTTCACCAGGTTCTCGCCCGCCGGGTAGGCGGGCGGCGTCGCGTCGGGGCCGAGGCGGTCGGCGACCCGGGCGAGGAAGGCGGCGTGCTCGTCGACGGTGAGCACCGGGTTGGTGAAGAAGGAGCCCGCGGACCAGGTGTCGTGGTCCTCCGGGTCGAGCACCATGCCCTTGCCGGAGCGGAGCCGGAGCACCGTCTCGCGGACGGCGTCGGCCGGGGCGCGCTCGCCCGGCTCCACGCCGAGCGCGCGGGCCGTCTCGGCGTACCTGACGGGGGCGGAGAGGCCGCCCGCGTCCTCCAGGGCGAAGCGGACCCGCAGCACGACGAAGCGGGCCGGGTCGGCCTTGAACCGGCTGTGCCGGTAGGAGAAGCCGCAGTCGGCGTTCGGGAGGGTGACGGTCTCGCCGGACCGGCGGTCGTAGGCGATCACCTCGGTGATCGTGGAGGCGACCTCCTGGCCGTACGCGCCGACGTTCTGGATCGGGGTCGCGCCGGCGGAGCCGGGGATTCCGGCGAGGCACTCGACGCCCGCGAGGCCCGCCTCGACAGTGCGGGCGACGGCCTCCGACCAGTTCTCGCCGGCGGCCAGCTCCAGCCGGTGGCCGGCCAGGTCGAAGCCGCGGGTGGCGATGCGCAGTGCCGTTCCCTCGAAGCCCTTGTCCGAGATGACGAGATTGCTGCCGCCGCCGATGACCAGCAGCGGAGTGCCCGAGATATCGGCTTCCCGTACGGCCGCGATCACCTCGTCGTCCGTGGTCGCGGTGATCAGCCGGGTGGCCGGGCCGCCGAGCCGGAAGGTGGTGAGCGGGGCGAGAGGGGCGTCGTGGAGTTCCTGCACGACGCCCAGCCTACGGGGCGGGCACCGGGCGGGGCGGGGCGGCCGGGAGCACCTGGCCGCCCCGAAGGGGTACCCGGTTCAGGCGAGCCGTACGACGGCGCGTGACATGCCGAGGACCTTCTGGCCCGCGCTGGTCGCGGTGAGGTCGACGCGGACCGTACGGGTGTCCTCGCCGAGCTTGGCGGCGACCTTCGCGGAGACCTCGATCAGGGCGCCCTTGCCGTCGTCCGGGACCACGACGGGCCGGGTGAAGCGCACTCCGTACTCGGTGACGGCGGCCGGGTCGCCGGCCCAGTCGGTGACGACGCGGATCGCCTCGGCCATGGTGAACATGCCGTGCGCGATGACGTCGTCGAGCCCGACTTCCCTGGCGAACTTCTCGTTCCAGTGGATCGGGTTGAAGTCACCGGACGCGCCCGCGTACCGGACGAGGGTGGCGCGGGTCACCGGGAAGCTCGCTGCGGGCAGCTCGGTTCCGACCTCGACGTCGTCGTAGGAAACGCTGGCTGCCATCTCAGTTCCCTTCCGGCGCGCGCGACACGAGCTTGGTGTACGCCGTCACGACATGCTCGCCGGACGCGTCGTGGACCTCGCCCCGGACGTCGACTATGTCGTTTCCGGCGAGGGACTTGACCGCCTCGATGGAGGTGGTGACCGAGAGCCGGTCGCCGGCCCGCACCGGGCGGGTGTAACTGAATTTCTGGTCGCCGTGCACGACCCGGCTGTAGTCCAGGCCGAGCTGTGGGTCGTCCACGACCTGGCGCGCCGCCTGGAACGTGATCGCGAAGACGAAGGTGGGCGGCGCGATCACATCGGGATGGCCGAGTGCCTTGGCCGCGTCCGTATCGGTGTAGACAGGATTCGTGTCGCCGACCGCCTCGGCGAATTCACGGATCTTCGCGCGTCCGACTTCGTACGGCGCGGTGGGCGGATACCCGCGGCCGACGAAGGACTGGTCCAGAGCCATCTGCTCGGCACCTCCTGCTAGGCCGGCGGCCCGGTGCATGAGCCTGGGCGAGCCGGGTGAACAACGACATGAGGCCGCCCCCCACTACGGGGACGGCCTCATGAACGAGCCTGTGATCAGCGTGTTTCGCGGTGCGCCGTGTGCGAGTTGCATCGCGGGCAGTGCTTCTTCATCTCAAGACGGTCCGGGTCGTTGCGCCGGTTCTTCTTGGTGATGTAGTTCCGCTCCTTGCACTCCACGCAGGCCAGCGTGATCTTTGGGCGGACGTCGGTGGCAGCCACGTGAGTGCTCCTTGGCGGACAGAGGGTGTGAACGCAGAAATAGTAGCCGACCGAAGGACCAAGCCTGCAATCGGCTACCGTTTGTAGCGGTGACCGGACTTGAACCGGTGACACAGCGATTATGAGCCGCTTGCTCTACCGACTGAGCTACACCGCTTCGATGTGTGGACAACCCACCACGACGGCGGATTGTTCCCACATCAGAGCCCCAATACGGAATCGAACCGTAGACCTTCTCCTTACCATGGAGACGCTCTACCGACTGAGCTATTGGGGCGTGGCAACGCAATTGATCATACCCGATCTTCTGACCGCCCCCGAACCGGGGGACGGCCTACAGCGCCGGCAGCAGCAACCCGCCGAGCGCGTTGCAGGCCGAGGCCACGCGCTGGAGGTTCCGCCGCGGCAGTCCGGCCTCGACCGGCAGCGACAGGCATTCGTCGGCCGCCCGCTCGGTCTCCGGCAGCCGGAGGTCCCGCCGGAAGCTCGGCATGCGGTGCACGGGCGTCTGTACGGGCACCCGGCAGGGTATGCCCTTGTTCCGCAGGACCAGGGCGAAGGCGTCCCTGTCGGGCCTGCCGTTGCCGGGGATCCGCACGACGTACTGCTGGTAGGTGTGGCCGGCGCCCGGCGCCACCCGCGGGGTGATGACTCCGTTGAGCCGCGCACTGAGAAAGGCCGCGTTCGACTGCCGCCGCAGTATGTCGGCTGCGGTGCTGCCGTCCTCTTCGTGCTCGACGAGCAACAGCCCGTGCTGCCGGGCGGTTTCGCCGATACGGGCCATGTCCGCCCGGTGCCCGAACTGGTGCACGGGGACAATGGCGGCGGTGCGGGGTGTCACTGCGTCGGCGGTCGCGGCCGGGTCGAGACAGAAGCTCGCGGCATCGATGTCCGCGAAGACCGGTGTCCCGCCGGCCGACCGTACGGCCTCGGCCACGTCGGCGCTCCCGAAGGAAGGCACGATCACCTCGTCCCCGGCGCGTACGCCCGAGTCCGTCAGCGATCGCTGAAGTCTTTCTGCAGGTCCCATGGGACCCATGGTCCACGGACAAAGTGAACGTCACGTGACCCGGACTGAAACGCAGGAAAGCCCTGCCGGG
>DOWQ01000433.1 GCA_003519485.1 Streptomyces sp.
TCACCCGGCGCATCACCCGGCGCGCCACCCGGGGCGGGGCCGGGGACGGGCGCCACGGCCGGTGGGTCGAGTGGTCCGTCAGCGGACGGTGCCGGGGGGCGTACGGGCCCGGCACTGCCATCGGTCGTCGCTGTCATGGCTTCCCCTGTTCGCAGTGAACGCTCTGCTGTCCTGGGGTTCCTGTCGGCCGGTGCGCCGCTGTCCTTGAGGACGGGCGGCGGCCGGGCGGCGACTGCGGCTCATTTCCGCCGGCGGTGCGCTCCGGGGCGGGCGGCGGCGGACGGCGACGCCGTCCCTCCCTGCCCGCTCCCGGCCCTCATCTACTTCTGCCGTACGACCACGAAGTCGGCGAGCGCGATCAGCTGCTCCCGGACCCGCGGCTCCATCGCCACCTCGTCGAGCGCCCCCACCGCGGTGGTGTGCCGGCGGCGGGCCTCCGCGGAGGTCCAGGCGCGGCCGCCCGCCTCCTCGATGAGCGCGGCGCGGGCCGCGAACTCCGTCTCGTCGAAGTCGTCGCCCTCGGCCTCCTTGGCATCGGCCGCGAGGATCTCCGCGAGCCGCGCGGAGGCGGGGCCCCCGGCGTCGAGCGCGGCGACGACCGGCAGCGACTTCTTGCGCTGCCGCAGATCGCTCCAGGTCTGCTTCCCGGTGGCCTCCGGGTCGCCCCAGATGCCCAGCAGGTCGTCGACGGCCTGGAAGGCGAGGCCGAGGTGGTAGCCGTACGTCTCCAGGGCGTCCGCCGTGCGGTCGTCCGCACCGCCGAGTACGGCGCCGATGGAGACGGCGCAGGCGAGCAGCGCGCCGGTCTTGTTGCCCTCCATCAGGAGGCACTCCTCGACGGTGACCCGCTCCCGGTGCTCGTAGGAGATGTCCTGGGCCTGGCCGTCGATGAGCTTGCGGGTGGCGGTGGTGAGCCGCCGGGTGGCGCGCGCCGCCTCGGCCGTGCCGAGCTCCAGGAGGATCTCGTTGGCGAGCGCGAACAGCGCGTCGCCGACAAGGATCGCCTGCGCGGGCCCGTGCACCTTCCAGACGGTGTCGCGGTGCCGGCGCTGCTCGTCGCCGTCCATCAGGTCGTCGTGCAGCAGCGAGAAGTTGTGCACCAGTTCGACGGCGACGGCGCCGGGGATGCCGGTCTCGGGCGGCGCCCCCACCGCCTCGGCCGACAGCAGGGCGAGCGCGGGGCGCACCGCCTTGCCGCCGTCACCGTCGGCGGGGCGGCCGGAGGCGTCGATCCATCCGAAGTGGTAGGCAGCGACGGTGTCCATGGGGGGCGCCAGGCGGTTAACCGCCGCTCGCAGCACCGGTGTGGCGAGCGTCCGTCCCCGCGTGAGCAGCGCGACGACGTCCGCTGTGCCGAGGGCGGGTTGCGCCGTGTTCACGGTCTCTCCTCTGATTCCGGTGCCGCCGGGGGCGCTGGGGTGCCCGCCGGGCGGCTCTGCCACCTGCGAAGGTGCTGCCTGTGAAGCTGCTGCCTGCGAAGGGGATGTCATGCCGCCTCCTGCTGGGGGTCTCCCCGTCCGAAGGCCGGGGAGGTTTCCGGGTGCGTGCGGCCGAGGCCGAGGTCGGAGAGTGCGGCGCCGGCGGCGGTGGTTCCGCTGCGGACCGCGCTCTCCATCGTCGCGGGCCAGCCGGTGCCGGTCCACGCCCCCGCCAGGTGGAGGCCGGGTGTGTTGGTTCGGGCGGCCGGGCGGAGGCGTCCGACACCCGGTTCGGGGGCGAACGTCGCCGCGCGCTCGCGGGTGACGAAGAAGTCGAGCACCCGGGCGCCCCGGGCGGCGGGCAGCAGCCGCTCCAGCTCGGGCAGGAACCGTCGTCGCAGGGCGGCGACGGGCCGGTCGATCAGATCCTGGGCCGCGGACTGCGACAGCGCGAGGTACTGACCGCCGCCGGTGAGTCCGGAGGCGTCACTGCGGTCGAAGACCCACTGGACCGGGGTGCCGAGTGCGGCGAAGAAGGGGCGGCGCAGCACCCTGCGATCGTAGACGACGTGCAGATTGACGATCGGCGCGGTCCCGATGTCCAGCAGCCGGCCGGGGTCGTCCAGGGCTCCGGGGGGCAGCAGCCGGTGCGCCTCCCCCTGCGGCACGGCGAGGACGACGGTGTCGGCGCGCACCGCCTCGGTCCGCCGGCCGGAGCCGGGGGTGTCGGCGGTGACGCGCCAGCCGCCGTCGTCAGCGGACCGGTGGACGTCCTGCACCCGGGCCCGCAGCACCGTCCGCACGCCGGCCCGGTCGAGCGCCGTGCGGGCGAGGGTGTCGTGGAGTTCGCCCAGCGGCACCCGGGACCACCCGATGTCGGCGGCGGCCGGCTCGGACAGCAGCCCGGTCCGGAACACCATGGCGGCCAGCGCCAGGGACGTACGGTCCGCGCGGGCGTTGAGGGTGGCGACGCCCACCAGGTCCCACAGCGCCTCGACGGCCCGCGCCGACTGGCCGTGCCGGTGCAGCCAGGTGGCGAAGTCGACCCCGTCGAGGGCCGGGTCGGCCGGGTCGAGCCGGCCGAGGGCGAGAGCCGCGCGGCCGACGCCCGCCCGCTCGGCGAGCGAGAG
>DOWQ01000122.1 GCA_003519485.1 Streptomyces sp.
AGCTGCGGCCGGGGTGAGGAGGTGCAGCGTCCCCCGCATGGCCCACGTCTTGACCAGAGCGCCCTCGGCGAGAGCCCGCTCCAGGTCATCGGCAGCCTCCCGTTTCTCCCTGTTCTGGCGCAACGCCACCGCCAGCGCGGCCGACGAGGCGACTTGAGCCTGCACCCCGCACAGCCGACCGACGATCCCGACCGCGTCGACTTTCGCGTCTCGGGCAGGCTCCATGAACTGCCGCCGCAACCGCCACGCGAACGCCTGATCCCAACTGACCTTCACACGCTCTCCCTCGGCCGCCGCCGACCTCCATCGGTCCACCCGGCCCATACTGTCGCGCCGCCCCGGGCTTCGCACCGCGTACACACGGGCCGGGAGGCTCACACACAGCCCGGCAGGTGACGGCCGGAGAGGCACCCGGCCGCGTCGAGCCGGCTCTTGACCTTGTCGAGCAGCACGTTGAACCTGGTGCAACACCGCGAGCTCGGAGGACCGGATGCCCCGGGCGATCCATCCCTCCACGCGTGCGACCAGCCCGGTGACCTCGTCCTGTTCGGGCCCGTGCCCGTCGGTCTGCGGCAGCCTGCCGCAAACAGCACGGCACCCCGGGCGACCGCGACTTTCGCGCGGAGGTCCGGGGTGCCGTCATCGCCCGGAAGTCGGGCTGTGTGCTGTGCGGGTCAGGCGTCCTTCAGGTCGATGCCCTTGGTTTCCCTCATGAGATAGCAAGCGGCACCGGTGAACACGCAGAGCAGCATGATGTAGGGACTGGAGAGCCAGGCCAGGTCGACATCGATGAAGAGCTGGTTCAAGTACGGCGCGGTGCCTCCGAAGACGGCCACGGAGAGGGAGTACGCGAATCCGATGGCCTGGGTGCGTACCTTCGTCGGGAAGCTCTCCGCCATGATGGCAGCCAGGAGCGATCCGGGGATCGCCACGATGACCAGCGCGATGGTGGAAGCGACGAGGAGCGTCCAGCCCTGAGCACCGATCATTTTGGTGAGCGGGATCTGCAGAGCGGTCATGAGCACCGCAAACGTGATCATCATCGGGCGGCGGCCCACCTTGTCGGAGAGGTGGCCCCACAGCGGAAGAGTCGTCAGAGCGATGAGCTGGGCACCGACCGAGTACCAGTAGGCGACGCCCGCGTCCATGCCTTTCTGGGTGATGGCGTAGGTCGAGACGTACGACGTCCAGGTGTAGTGGGCCGCGGTGATACCCGAGGTCATGGTGATGATGAGCAACACGGCGCGTGTCACCTGACTGCGGGACAGCGGTTGCGGCTGGTCGCTCGACTGCTCGTCGAAGAACACCTCGCTCTCGTCCATGCCGCGACGCAGGTACAGAGCCGCGAGGGCGAGGAACGCTCCGAGGACGAAGGGTATGCGCCAGCCCCACTCGGCGACGGCGCTGTCGGACAGCACGGATGTCACCGCTCCGCCCACGGAATAAGCGACGACCGAGCCACCGAAGATCGCGACGAAGACGATGCTTCCCCACAGGCCCCGGCGTTCGTTCGGCGCGATCTCCGCGACGTAGGTGTTGGCCGTCGCGGACTCACCGCCGTGGGCGAACCCCTGCGCCACCCGGGCGAGAAGGAGGATGAATGAGGACCAGGTGCCGATGGATGCATAGGTGGGCATGAACCCGATGACAAGACTTCCGCCGGCCATCATGAGCATGGTGGTGACCAGCACGAACTTGCGGCCGCGTTTGTCGGCGACCCGTCCGAAGACGATGCCGCCCAGCGGGCGCATGAGGAAACCCACCGCGAAGACGGCAAGGGTCGACAACAGTGCCGACACCGGGTCGGTCGAGTTGAACATGGCGGCGGCGATGAAGGGCGCGAAGACGGCGTAGGCGCTCCACTCGTACCACTCGAGGACGTTCCCGATCGTGCTGGCGAAGAGCGATTTCCTCTTCGACCGCAGGGTCGGCCGGGGATCGGCCCCCACTTCGCTGACTGTCTCGAGCGTTGTCCGGTTGATGCTCACGAGAGGCTCCTTCGCTGCTTTCGGGCAGGGGTGCGGAAAGGGATGTCTCCTGGCGTACGAGATGGGCCGTGGCCGTGCCGCAGTCAGGTGCGGGCGGCGGCGGTCAGGCCGGCGTACTGCGCGGCCATGTCCAGCAGGCGTGGGACGCCCGCCTCCAGCGATGGTCCGAAGTCGCGGTCCTCCGGTCGTTCCCCACGCAGCCACCGGGTGTGGATGGCCTCGCAGAAGATCGCTGCCTTCCACAGCGCGAGGGCCTGGTACCACGGGAGCGCGGTGAGGTCGAGGTCCGTCCGTGACCGGTAACGGTCCACCAGTTGGAGCCGGGACGGATAGCCGGGCTCACGGGTCACCGAGGTCAGTTCCAGCGGGGTGGCCGGGGCACCCGCTTCGGCGTAGGTGGCCGTGACGTAGCCCAGGTCCGCCAGCGGGTCACCGAGCGTTGCCATCTCCCAGTCCAGGATCGCGACGAGCCGGGCAGGTGCACCTGAGGCGAACATGAGGTTCCCCATGCGGTAGTCGCCGTGCACCACCGAGGCCGCCTGGCTCGACGGCAGGTTACGGCCGAGCCAGTCCCCGATCCGCTCCACCGCCGGCAGGCCGCGGGTGGTGTTGGTCTCCCACAGCCCGGCGAACCGCTCGACCTGGCGTCGGAGGTACCCGTCGGGGCGGCCGAACGACGCCAGTTCGCCTCCGTTGACGTCGATGCGGTGCAGGCCGACGAGGGAGTCGACGACCGCCCGGCCGGTCGCCCCGCGCTGCTCGATGGAGGAGAGGTGGGTCGGGATCGTGTCGGTGACGACAGTGCCCTCGACATGGGACATGAGGTAGAAGGGAACCCCCAGGACCGACGCGTCCTCGCAGACGGCGATGATCTCCGACACCGGTACGCCGTGGCGTCGCAGGATTTCCTGTACGCGGGCTTCCCGGACCATGTCGTGTGTCGACTTCGGCAGAGGCGGACGCGGGCCCCTGCGCAGGACGACACGTTCGCCACCACGCCGGATCAGGTAGGTGACGTTGGAATGGCCGTCACCGATACGCTGCCAGGCGAGCGGACCGCGGCCGATGTTGTGCACGTCGAAGAAGGCGGTCACCGCGTCGATCACCAGGAGGGGCGGTGCGTCGAGGTGGCGGGCCCGGTCCCAGCTCGCGACGACTTCCACTCCGTCGGGGACGCCATGCATCAGATGTTCCCCTCCCCGTGGACGACGGCGTCGCCCCGGTACCGTTCGCCGGACTCGACCGCCGCTTGCCTGTTCGCCGAAGCCCGGCGGGAAATGGCCCATTTGTGCGTTTCGTTGGACCCGTCGTAGATGCGGAACGGGCGTACCTCGTTGAGGTACTGGGCCAGTGGCAGACCGGTGGAGACCCCGTCCCCACCGCAGATCTGGATGGCACGGTCGACGACCCGGAAGACCGCCTCCGAGCAGTGCACCTTCGCGACGGAGGACATCGCGGAGCCGGCCTTGGGGTCGCTGCCGAGGAGCGCCGCGGTCTTGGTGATCACGGCGTCGGACGTCTCGATGTCGATCACCGACTCGGCGATGAGATTCTGTGCCAGGCCGAGTGACTTCATCGGGGAGCCGAACAGCTCCCGCCTCTCGGCCCGGTCCAGCGCGATGTCGAGCGAGCGCCGCGCGAGTCCCAGCCACCGCATGCAGTGGGTGAGCCGGGCCGGGCCGAGCCGCACCTGGGCATAGCGGAATCCGAGCCCCGCCCCGCCCAGCACTGCTTCGTCGGGGACGAAGCAGTCGTCGAAGTGGACGTGCGGGTGCCCTCCGTCGATGTACCGGTCAATGGTGTGGACCGGCTCACCGACCCTGATGCCGGGGTTCGTCATGTCGACGAGAAACATGGTGGCCCCCGCGGGTGAGCCCTCCGCCGCTTCGGTTCGCGCCATGACGATGCAGAAACCGGCGCCGATCGCACCGCTGATGAACCGCTTGTGACCGTTGACGAGCCAACCGCCCGTGGTCCGCTCGGCCGTGGTCCGCAACGCCGCGGGATCGGAACCGGCGCCCGGGTGGGGCTCGGTCATGCCGAAGCAGGAGCGGATGTCCCCCGCTGCCAGCGGCGCGAGGTACCGCTGCTTCTGCTCCTCGGTCGCGACCACGTTGAGCATGTGCATGTTTCCCTCGTCGGGAGCCATGCAGTTGAGTGCGCTCGGGCCGATCGGCGAGTAGCCGGCCTCTTGCAGGACCGGCGACCAGTGCTCGATGGGCACACCCTGCCCGCCGTACTCCTCCGGCACGTGGGGCGCGAAGACCCCGGCCTCCTTCGCGGCCGCCTGCAGCCGCTCACGCGTGCTCCGGTCCAGGCGCTCCCCGGGGGCGGGCTCCGCGTCGACGACCACCTCTCGTACGAACCGGCGCGTGCGCCGGCACAGCTCCTCCACGTCGGGCGGAAGGTGATGCCATGTCATAATCGCCGTCCTTACGGTGCTTGTCCGGCCTGTCGGCACGGGCCGGGGATCAGGCATGAGTCAGCCCGTCGCTGTGGACGTGCGCCCGGTGCGGCCGGCTTCGCGGAGCTCGGCGCGGCGGATCTTGCCGGTCTGGGTCTTGGGCAGGTCGGCGACGATGTGGACCTGCCGGGGGCGCTTGTAGGCGGCCAGGCGCTCGCCGGAGAAGGCGGTCAGCTCTTCCGCCGTGGCCGCGCGGCCCGCCTTCAGCGAGACGTACGCGACGACCGTCTCGCCACGGTAGTCGTCCGGTTCTCCCACGACGGCGGCCTCGTGCACCGACGGGTGCTCGTACAGCGCGTCCTCGACCTCGCGCGGCCAGACCTTGTAGCCGGACACGTTGATCTGGTCCTTGAGCCGGTCCACGAGGTAGACCCAGCCCCGCTCGTCGATGACGGCGACGTCGCCGGTACGCAACCGGCCCTCCGGCATCGTCTGACGGGTGGCTTCCGGGTTCTTCCAGTACCCGGGCACCACTTGCGGCCCGCTCAGCTCCAGTTCTCCCTGCTCCCCGCTGGGCAGCGGGTGGCCACTCAGGTCCACCACGCGAGCGGTGAGGTTGGGCAACGGCACCCCGATGGAGAGCGTTCCGCTGGGCCGGTGGACCGGCGCCTTCCGCCCTGGAGGCACCGCGATGACAGCGGACGTCGTCTCCGTCATCCCGTAGCCGTTGTGGATGTAGACGCCGAACCGGCTCTGGAACCGCTCGACCGTGGCCGGTGGGATCGGGGCGCCACCGGAGTACAGGGCCTTCACCGACGTGAAGTGCTGCGGCCCGGCCTGCGGCAGCTCGTAAATCGCGTTGAACGCCGTGATGGAGCCGATGGTGAAGGTGACGCCGTGCTCGGCGAAGGCCTCCAGGGCGACATCGGGGTGGAACCGGTTGATGAAGACGAGAGTGGTGTCCGTGATCAGCGAGACGACCGCGTTGACCACCGCGCCCGTGATGTGGAACAGCGGGGCGACGGCGAGCACGACGTCGCCGTCGTCCAGTCCTGTCCACGCCCCGTAGGTGGCTGCCACGTTGAGAACGTTGCCGTGGGTGTTCATGGCACCCTTCGGCGGTCCGGTCGTACCGGAGGTGTAGGTCAGCAGCGCGATGTCGTCGTGGGCCGGCCGTACCGGCGTCGGCCGGAGGTTTTCGAACTCACGGACCAGGGTGAGGAGATCGCCGTCCGGTGCCGGGATGGCGCGCTCGGTCACCGGAAAGACGCGGGGGTCGTTGCGTGACTGGTAGTCGAGCGCCGAGGTGCTGATCAGCCACCTGACGGTGCTTCCGTCGAGGGTCTCCAGCGTTTCCTCGGCGTCGGTGTCCGCGCACACGATTCCGACCGCGCCGGCGTCGTCAATGATCCGGCGAAGCTCACGCCGCCGGTACATCGGATTGAGCCCCAGCGCTGTGGCGCCCAGCTTCCACAGGGCCAGCAGCACCAGAGCGTACTGAGGGATGTTCTGCAGGTATACGCCAACGCGGTCACCTCGCCCGGTCCCGCGGGCTTCGAACGCCGCGGCCAGCGCATCCGACGCGGCGTCCACCGCCTGCGCGGACAGGGCGCCGTCGAAGTAGCGCAGTGCCGTGGCACTGGGATTCTTCGCCACGCGGGTCTTCCACGCCTCCACGAGAGAGCTGTGGCCGACCCTCATGTCCGCTTCGATTCCGGGCGGGAACAGCTCCACCCACGGACGTTCTCCGGGCATCGTCATTTGTTGTCCCTCCCGCCCACGCCGGTCGGGCGTATGCTTACCGAGCGATCGCTCGGTGAAGGATTCAGCCCGGAGCAGCGCCATGTCAAGGGTTCTGCGGGCACCACCGACCGGTGCGATGTTGCATAGTGGCGTGCCGACGCCAAGACGACGCGGGGCAGGAGGAGCGCTGTGACCAAGACCGAAGCCATGACGGCTTGGAGGGTCTACTCGGACAGTGAGTTGCCGCCCATCCTCGGGGCCGCGCTGGCCTGCTTCACGGAGCACGGCTACCACGGGACGACGATCCGGACGGTGGCCTCCCGTGCCGGGCTCTCCGTGCCGGGGCTGTACTACCACTACCCGTCGAAGCAGGAACTGCTCGTCGCGCTCGTCTCCCACGCCATGGACGACCTGTGGGAGCGCAGCACAGCGGCCATGGCGGAGGCCGGCGCCGACGTCCAGCGGCGGCTGGATCTGCTCGTCGAGTGCCTCGTGCTGTACCACGCGTACCGGCGTGACCTGGCGTTCATCGCCTACAGCGAGATCCGCAGTCTGGTGGGGGAAGCGCGTACGACGTACCTCGGTGCCCGCGACCGCCAGCAGCGCCTGATGGACGGCGTGATCGAAGACGGTGTGGGGCGGGACGTCTTCGCCACCACGTATCCACGTGAGGTCAGCCGGGCGATCGTCACCATGTGTACCGGAGTCGCCCAGTGGTATCGCTCCGACGGTGAACACACACCCCGGGAGCTGGCGGAGAGGTACTGCGCCATGACCCGCATGACGGTGGGAGTACGGTGAGCGGCCCGGGCAGTGCCTGGAGGGTGCGCCCACGGCCCTGCGGCCGCCCCGGGGAGCGGAACGGCGGCACAAGGATCATCGCCTGCGCCGCCACCGCGCCGTCCGGGCGCACCAGCAGCCTTGGACCTTCGTCCTGGTCAAGGAGCCGCAGGCGCGCCGCCGCATCCGTTTCCCACGGGCAGGCGATCCGACGGATGACCACGGAAGGCACGTGAGAGGGCGAAGCACCAAATCGACCCCGTCATGGCATCGGGTCGTCCACGACTGTCGGGATGTCGACCACGCCGACGTCGATGCCCTGGGCTCGCAGCGCCCGTGCGGCTTGCAGCAGGGACACCTGGGCAAAGGTGAAGAGGTTCTGTGTTGTCAACGGCTTCCCGCTCCTCAGGGACACCGCGTACACGACCTTGGTGGGCGTGAAGTCGTCGCTGACCGGATGCTCCGGGTCCTGGCTACGCACCCGCCGGACGAACTCCGCTCTCGCTTCGGCGTCGAAGCGCAGGGCGTCGGCGGACACCCGGCCCTGGGCGAAGAGATGGCTCAGCGGAGCTGAGGAAGCTGCCCGCTTCACGTGGATGAGCGTGCCGTCCGCGGCGAGAAGGTCGGCGGCCTCGATCCCATACGGATGCTGCTCGGTCCTGATGAGCTTACGGTCGAGGCAAACGTAACCGTGCTTCCGCGCCTCCTCGTTGTAGTCCTTCTCCTCCTTGTAGTCGGAGGTCCAGTCGAAGAGCGCCACCACGGTCGGTGCCGCCAGGAGGGCGTGGACCTCGCGGCGGATGCCCTCGACGTACTGGTCCCCGATCTCGAACCAGCGGCCCTCGTGGTGGAAGTACCGGCTGGAGTCGAGGGGTATCTCGGCGGCCAGCCACTTGTGCGCTTTCACCTGGGCGCTGATCGACTCACTCCCCTCCTCGTCCTTGCACATCTGGATGTAGCCGTCCGGCAGGGCGGCCGGACGCCGGCCCGGCTGGAGGTCGTCGAGCAGACCCAGCACGTCGTCGAGATCCAGGGAGTGGAACAGTTGCCGGTCGCCGCGGACTTTCACCCGGTACGACATGGCCCCGTCCTCCTGGTCCAGACAGGCCGTGGGGATGGCGAGTGCCAGGCTCCCGGTGTCCGCCCCCGCGCCGAGAAGGTCGCCCAGCTTCTCGTCCAGTGTCTCGCGGCGCGGGTCACGCGGCCTGAGCGGCCGCACCCGAGCGATGGCTTCGAAGTCCGGTGCCGGGGACTGCCGCGAGACGATCTCGCGGATCTCCGCAAGATCCTGGAGCAGGTCTTCGGGACGAGAACCCAGGTGGATCTTCAGCGAGTCCGTGCCGGCGACCTGCGCCGTCCTCCGGCGTCCCCGCCCGATGGTCAGCTCGGTGGTGCCGATGGCCCCGACGAGACGGCTGACCACTTCGCCGTACTCCTTAATGGGGAAGCTCCGGATGTGCTGGCCCAGCGCGGCCGAGCTCCTGTCGGTGCGGCCCCGGGCGTCTATGAGGTTGTAGGTGACCTGGCGGATGGCGTCGGGCTGTGCAGGCGGTGCCGTTCATACGGCAGGTGTGGCGGGGCCTGACGGACAGCGGTGAGCGGGGCGGAAGCGTGTCACTCGTGCAGACCGCGGATCTTTCGTCCCGCTTCGGTGGCCGGGTAGAGGACGGCGTCGGCGACACGCCCCCCGGAGTCCCTGACGCCCCCGGCGAAGTTGAGACGGCCGGACGCGCCCGCCTTGGCGGCGATGCCGTCCCAGTACGCCGCCTCGCGCTCCCAGCGGATGTCGGCGAGGAGCCGGTCCAGGCCGTCGATGTCCAGCGCGGAGGAAGGGTCGCTCCAGGGCATGGCCTGGTGGACGGCGATGCCGACTCCGGCGAGTACCGCGGGCGCAGTGAGGGCGCTGCGGTTGGCGAGGTGCGGGAAGTGGTCCGAGATCAGCCGCCCGAGGAGCGGCACGACGACGGCTTCGACCTGGTCGGGGTCGGCCCCGGCGGGCAGTTCGTCCTCGTGGACCGTTTCGGCGGAGCGCGACAGGCCAGGACGCCCGTAGACAGCGGTGACGACCAGCGCACGCAGCGCGGAGAGCGTGATGACCTCGCGGTCGCCGTGCGAGACCTGCCGCTTGCTGGCGTTGACGAGCTGGGCGAACGGCACACGCTTGCCGTCGATCTCGACCTTTACGGAGTCGGCGACGAGGTGGGCGAGCCGGGTGCCGAAGTCCCGCTGGTCCATGGACATGGCGAGGTTCTTGGCGACGGCGACGCCCTGGACGTCCCGGTCGTAGAAGATCTGACGGGCGTCGGCCGGGGACAGGTCGACGTACAGCTCGAACGGGATGCGCACCTGGGCGAGTTCGGCGTACGTCAGGCCGTATACCTCCGGGCTGTCGTAGAGGTCGTGCCAGGCGGTGGCCTGAGTTTCACCGTCGACGGCGATCACCATCGTGCCCGGCGTGATGGTGATGGTCCGCAGACCGCTGCCCGGCACGAGTTCGTCACTGATCGCCGCGAGCGGTCCGGCGTGCCACAGGGTGATGGGCGGCGTGGACCAAGCGGCGCCGAGCTCCCCCTTGAGGCCGTCTGCGATGTACTCGGCGTACGGGCCGACGTTCTTGCCCTTCTGCGACTTCAGGGTGCGCTGCACGGTCGCGCGCAGTTCGGCGTGCCGGCGCACGAGTCCGGACGCAGCCTTGAGCTTCTTCGCGTCCTCCTCCGCGCGCGGCGAAGGCACGAGCTGGACGAGGGCGGGGACGGACATGGTGCCGATGACCGCGTCGTCGCGGAACGGCATGACGGTGAGCTGGGTTCCTTCGACGACGGCGGTCGGCATGGTGAGGCGCATGGGGATTCTCCGAGGGTCTCTTGACCACGCATGGGTGGTTGGATCCGGCCGTCGTCGGCGCAACGCGCGGCATCTGGTGAGGGCAAGGCATGGCGGATCGAAGCGATCCGTGGACCGAATGCCCCGTCGGAAGCATCACCAGATAAGCATGCACCTGAAAGCGTCGTCAAACGTCTTGGCCGATTTGACGAGCGCTGTAGATTGTTAACTGCTCACTACCGAGAGGCCCAGGACATCCGCCATGCCGCAGCCATCCCCCCAGGTCACCGCCGCCGAGATCTCCCGCATCGCGGGAGTCACGCGCGCCACGGTCAGCAACTGGCGCCGCCGGCACGACGACTTCCCGGACCCGTCGGGCGGCACGGAGAGCAGTCCCCTGTACGACCTGGAGGCGGTGCGCGCCTGGCTCGCCTCGCGGGGACACGCGTCCGCGGCCAGCCCTTCGGAGGAGCTGCTCACGAGCCTCCGCCTGCGCGCCCAGGGCAGCAGCGGCACATCGGACCTGCTGCTCCTCGTCCTGGCCGCCGCCCGCCACGCAGCCGCCGACCTCACCGCGTTCGCCGAGCTCCCCGGCGCCGACCTGGCCGCCCGCGCGGAGCGGGCCGTGGCCGACCTCGCCGACGCGGTACCGGGCGCGGATGCCGTCCGTTTCACGGCCGACGACGCCACTGTCCTGCGCGCCCTCCTCCTGTGCGTACGGGACGAGGACGGCCAGGCGGCGCTGGGCGTGCTCGCCGAGCGGGAGTTGGAGGACAGCGCGTCCAGCGGCACCTACCGGACGCCCGTCCCGCTCGCCAATCTCGCCGCCCGCCTGATCCCCGGCACCCCGGCCGGCGTCCTCGACCCGGCCTGCGGCAGCGGCACTCTCCTGGCGTCCGCCGCCCGACGCGGAGCGACCGAGCTGTACGGGCAGGACGCGCTCCCCGTACAGGCCCGGCGCAGCGCGGTCGGCCTGGCGCTGGCAGCCCCCGAGGCCGAGGTCACCGTCCGCACCGGCGACAGCCTCCGCACGGACGCCTTCCCCGAGCTCACCGCCGACGCGGTGCTGTGCAACCCGCCGTACGGCGTCCGCGACTGGGGTCACGACGAGCTGGCGTACGACCCCCGCTGGGCGTACGGCTTCCCGGCCCGCGCCGAGTCGGAGCTGGCCTGGGTGCAGCACGC
>DOWQ01000752.1:0-2348 GCA_003519485.1 Streptomyces sp.
GTGGCGTACCACGTCAGCGAGTCCGACCTCCGCGTCGACATGGACGAGGTCGGCGAACTCGCCCGCCTGCACCGGCCGAAGCTGATCGTCGCCGGCTGGTCCGCCTATCCGCGGCAGCTCGACTTCGCCGCCTTCCGCCGCATCGCGGACGAGGTGGGCGCGTACCTGCTGGTCGACATGGCGCACTTCGCCGGACTGGTCGCCGCCGGGCTGCACCCCAGCCCCGTGCCGTACGCCGATGTGGTGACCACCACCACCCACAAGACCCTCGGCGGCCCGCGCGGCGGAGTGATCCTGAGCCGGGCCCCCCTCGCCAAGAAGATCAACAGCGCGGTCTTCCCCGGCCAGCAGGGCGGTCCGCTGGAGCATGTGATCGCGGCCAAGGCCGTGGCCTTCAAGGTCGTGGCGGGACCGGAGTTCGCGGAGCGCCAGCGGCGCACCCTGGACGGCGCCCGGGTTCTGGCCGGCCGGCTGCTCGCCGACGACGTCGCCGAGGGCGGGATCTCCGTGCTCACCGGGGGCACCGAGGTGCACCTGGTCCTGGTGGACCTGCGGAACTCAGCCCTCGACGGCCGGCAGGCCGAGGACCGGCTGCACCGCATCGGCATCACCGTCAACCGCAACGCCGTACCGTTCGACCCCCGCCCGCCGATGGTCTCCTCCGGCCTGCGGATCGGCACCCCGGCCCTGGCCACCCGCGGCTTCGGCGCCGCCGAGTTCCGCGAGGTCGCCGACATCATCGCGCACACCCTCCGCGAGGACCTCACCGAGGAGCGCGCCGGGCTGCTGCGCGACCGGGTCACCACCCTCACCGAGAAGTTCCCGCTCTACACCCACCTGGACGGAGCCGCCGGATGACCACGACCCCGCTCCCGGAGCACCCCGACTGGCTCTGGCGCAACCCCGAGCCGCGCTCCTCCTACGACGTCATCATCGTCGGCGCCGGAGGCCACGGCCTGGCCACCGCCTACTACCTCGCCAAGAACCACGGCATCACCAACGTCGCCGTCCTGGAGAAGGGGTGGCTGGCCGGCGGCAACATGGCCCGCAACACCACCATCATCCGGTCCAACTACCTGCTGGACGAGAGCGCGGCGATGTACGAGCACGCGCTCAAGCTGTGGGAGCAGCTGCCGGAGGAGCTGGACTACGACTTCCTGTTCAGCCAGCGCGGCGTCCTCAACCTCGCGCACACCCTCCAGGACGTCCGGGAGAGCGTACGGCGCGTCAACGCCAACCGGCTCAACGGAGTCGACGCGGAGTGGCTGGAGCCGGACGAGGTCGTCAAGGTCTGCCCGATCCTCAACGTCTCCCAGGACGTGCGCTACCCGGTCCTCGGCGCCACCTACCAGCCCCGCGCCGGCATCGCCAAGCACGACCACGTCGCCTGGGCGCTCGCCCGCCGGGCCGACGAGATGGGCGTCGACCTCATCCAGGGCTGCGAGGTCACCGGCTTCGTCAAGGACGGCGACCGGATCACCGGCGTGGAGACCAACCGCGGCCGCATCCTGGCCGGCCGCGTCGGCCTCGCCGCCGCGGGGCACAGCAGCGTGCTCGCCGAACGAGCCGGCTTCCGGCTGCCGGTGCAGTCCCACCCGCTCCAGGCCCTGGTCTCCGAACTGCACGAGCCGGTGCACCCCACCGTGGTCATGTCCAACCATGTGCACGTCTACGTCTCGCAGGCGCACAAGGGCGAACTGGTGATGGGCGCGGGCGTCGACAGCTACAACGGCTACGGCCAGCGCGGCTCCTTCCATGTGATCGAGCACCAGATGGCCGCCGCCATCGAGCTCTTCCCGGTCTTCGCCCGCGCGCATGTGCTGCGCACCTGGGGCGGCATCGTCGACGTCACCCCCGACGCCTCTCCCATCATCGGCGCCACACCGGTGGAAAACCTCTACGTCAACTGCGGCTGGGGCACCGGCGGGTTCAAGGCCACACCGGCCGCCGGCTGGGCCTTCGCGCACACCATCGCCACCGGTGAGCCGCACTCGCTGAACGAGCCCTTCGCCCTCGACCGGTTCACCACCGGGGCCCTCATCGACGAGCACGGCGCCGCCGCCGTGGCCCACTGACGTACCAGGGAGACACACCGTGTTGCTGCTGAACTGCCCGTGGTGCGGTCCGCGGGACGAGACCGAATACCACTACGGGGGACAGGCCCACCTGCCCTACCCCGGCGAGCCCGCGGAACTGGACGACCGGCAGTGGGCCGAGTACGTCTTCTACCGCGACAACCCCAAGGGCCCGTTCGCCGAGCGCTGGTCCCACAGCGCCGGCTGCCGCCGCTGGTTCAATGTCCTGCGCGACACCGCCAGTCACGAGGTGCTCGCCGTCTACCGGCTCGA
>DOWQ01000752.1:2430-2836 GCA_003519485.1 Streptomyces sp.
GGCGACACCGTCGCCTCCGCGATGCTGGCGAACGGCGTCATCGGTGTGGCACCGTCGCTGTACCGCGGCCGCCCCCGCGGCATCGTCGGGGCCGGTCCCGAGGAGCCCAACGCCCTCCTCCAGGTGGACGGCCCCTGCGCCGAGGGCATGCTGCCCGCGACGACCGTCGAGCTGTACGACGGGCTGTCCGCCACCACTCTGTCCGGCCGGGGACGCCTCGACCCGAGCCCCGACGACGCGGTGTACGACAAGAAGTACGTGCACACCGACGTCCTGGTCGTCGGCGCCGGACCGGCCGGCCTCGCCGCCGCCGAGGCGGCAGCCGGCTCCGGAGCCCGCGTGATGCTCCTGGACGACCAGCCGGAGCCCGGCGGTTCGCTGCCGGCGGCCGCCCCCGGCGCGACGG
>DOWQ01000350.1 GCA_003519485.1 Streptomyces sp.
CGGCGGGGAGTGTCCCGCCGGGCCGCCGTTGTCGCCGCTGCCGCTCGTCGCGGTCCCTGTCGTCACCGCCGTGCCGCCCCTGCCCAGCCCCCTGCCGGGGAGGAACGGCAGCCGGCGGGCCGACTACCGTACGACCGTGATCCGGTCGGCGGCCGGCGGCGCGAGGGGCGCGCCCGCCGAGGAGTGCTCGCCCAGGTACGCCGCGAAGGCGTCCAGGTCCGAGCCGCCGACCAGCTTGTTCGTGGACTCCTTGAAGACCTGGAAGCCGTCGCCGCCGCCGGTGAGGAACTCGTTCATCGCGACGCGGTACGTACGGCCCGGGTCGATGGGCTCACCCTTCAGCCGCACCGAGTCGGCGACGATCCGGTCGGCGCCCGACTTCGTCAGGTCGAGCGTGTAGGTGAAGCCCTCCGAGACCTGGAGGATCTTCGGTGACGCCTCGTTGGAGCCGCTGACCTGCTGGCGCAGCGCGGTGAGCAGCTGCTCACCGGTCAGGTCGACCGCCGTCAGCATGTTGGTGAACGGCTGCACGGTGAAGGACTCGCCGTACGTCACCACCCCGTCGCCCTCGCTGCCGGAGGCCGCGTACGAGAGGTCCGAGCGGATGCCGCCCGGGTTCATCAGCGCGAGCTCCGCGCCGCCCTTGTCCGCCGGGGCCATCGCCGCCAGCTGGGCGTCACTGATCAGGTCCCCGAGAGGCGACTCGGGCATGCCCGCGCCGCGGCCCGGAATGTCGGCGGAGATGTGGCCGACCGACCGGTTGGCGACCGGGGCGGCCAGTTCGTTCCAGCGTTCGATGAGCTGGGTCATGTCGGCGGCCTTGGGCTGGTCGCGCCGCACGATGTGATTGGCCGAGTCGACGCTCGTCCGCACGATGTCCTTGGTGTGCCGGTCGTACGTCAGCGTCGTGTCGGTGAAGAGCTTGCCGTACGACGACGCCGAGGTGACCGTGCGCGGCTGCCCTGACGGGTCCGGGATCGTGCAGGCGTACGCCTGGTGGGTGTGCCCGGTGACCAGCGCGTCCACCCGGGAGGTGATGCCCTTGGCGATGTCCGCGATCGGCCCGGAGATGCCGTCGCCCGGAGCGGGGCTGTCGCAGTCGTAGTTGTACGCGGAGCTCGCGGGGGAGCCGCCCTCGTGGATGAGCGCGACGACCGACTTCACGCCCTTCCGCTCCAGCTCCTTCGCGTACTTGTTCACCGTCTCGACCTCGTCGTGGAACTTCAACCCCTTGATGCCCTCGGCCGAGACGATGTCGGGGGTGCCCTCCAGCGTCACGCCGATGAAGCCGACCTTGACGCCGTTGCGCTCCCAGACCGTGTACGGCTTCAGGACCGGCTTGCCGGTCTTCTCGTCCGTGACGTTCGCGGCGAGATACGGGAAGTCGGCGCCCTGGAAGACCTTGCCCTCCTCGAAGCACCCCTCCTCGGGGTGGCAGCCGCCGTTCTGCAGCCGCTCCAGCTCGGTGCGGCCCTCGTCGAACTCGTGGTTGCCGACGCCGCTGACGTCGAGCCCCAGCTTGTTCATCGCCTCGATGGTCGGCTCGTCGTGGAACAGCCCGGACAGCAGCGGGCTGCCGCCGACCATGTCACCCGCGGCGGCGGTCACGCTGTACCGGTTGCCCTCGCGGGCCTCGCGCAGCGAGGTCGCCAGGTACTCGGCGCCACCCGCGGCGATCTTCTCGGTGGTGCCGTCCGCGTGCTGGTGCGTCACCTGGCCGGAGGAGCCGGTCGGCGGCTCCAGATTGCCGTGGAAGTCGTTGAAGGAGAGCAGCTGCACATCGACGGTACGGCCGTGGCCGGGCGCTTGCCCGCTCCGGTCACCGCTCTCGGCTCCGGCCGGTACGGCGGCGGACAGCACCCCGGCCGCGGCGGCGAGCACCGCGGTGCCGGCGGTCAAGCGGCGCGCGACACGACGCCGTTGGGATGAGGCTGGCATGAAGTTCTCCTTCATGTTCATGGCTGTGGACACCGTTGTGGAGTGGACGGCAGCCTATGGTCAACGCGCGTAGCGTGTCAGGAGCAGTGAGGTAACGAGCGGATTGCGGCGCGGTGCCGTGGCTCGCCGTAGGCTCGGCGGCATGAGTGACGTGTTGAACGGTGAGGGCATGGGCCGCAGGATCGAAGTTCTCGACGAGGTGCCGCCCGGAGAGCTGCCGGACGTGCTGAAACTGATCGATGAGGCGGCCGGGACGGACGGCCAGCCCGCCGTCTCCGAGCAGGGCCGGCTGCAACTGCGCGGCGGCCGCCGCGAGGGCGTACGGCACTTCCTGCTCCGCGAGGAGGACGGCACGCTCGCGGGCTACGCCCAGCTGGAGGACACCGACCCGGTGGAGGCGCCGGCCGCCGAGCTCGTGGTCCACCCGGCCCACCGCGCGGGTGGCCACGGCCGCGCCCTCGGCAGGACCCTCCTCGACGCCTCCGGGCAGCGGCTGCGGGTCTGGGCCCACGGCGGCCACTCCGCCGCCCGGCACCTCGCCCAGACGCTGGGGCTGACCCTCTTCCGCGAGCTGCGGCAGATGCGGCGGCCGCTGGAAGGCCCGCTGCCCGCCGAGCCGCGGCTGCCGGACGGAGTGACCGTACGGACGTTCCGCCCCGGCGAGGACGAGACGGCGTGGCTGGCCGCCAACGCCGCTGCCTTCGCCCACCACCCCGAGCAGGGCTCACTCGGCCGGCGGGACCTCGACGACCGGATGAGTGAGGACTGGTTCGACCCGGCCGGCTTCTTCCTGGCGCTCCGCGACGGCCGTGTCATCGGCTTCCACTGGACGAAGACCCACGCCGCGGAGGGGCTCGGCGAGGTGTACGCGGTGGGCGTCACCCCGGAGGCCCAGGGCGGCGGGCTGGGCAAGGCGCTCACGGCGATCGGCCTCCGCCACCTCGCGGAGCGCGGGCTGCCGGCGGCGATGCTCTACGTCGACGCCGACAACGTCCCGGCCGTCACCGTCTACGAACGCCTCGGGTTCACCGTCCACGAGACCGACCTGATGTACCGCACGGAGTCCTGAGCCGCCTCCTGACCGCCTCCTGAGCCACCGGAACGCCTGGGCGTGCCCGCCCGCGTTCAAGGCGGCGGCGGCCATCCGTGCCCCACCTGTGCCTGCCACCGGCGCGGCCGA
>DOWQ01000349.1 GCA_003519485.1 Streptomyces sp.
ACCCGAGACCTACGCATTACGAGTGCGTTGCTCTGGCCAACTGAGCTAAGGCGGCGATACGGCCGGAACACCGTGTCCATGCGGCATGGAAAGGCGTCGGCAACAGCGTTCAGTCTACACAGTCGCCGGCAGTGCCCCGTACCGGGTTGTGACCGGGGCGGCCCCGCCCGCGGACGGCGTCAGCCGCATTTCTTCCCGTCCTCCGGGGCCTCTCCCTCCACCAGATACGTGTTCACCGCCGTGTCGATGCAGTCACTGCCGCGCCCGTACGCCGTGTGGCCGTCGCCCTCGTACGTCAGCAGGGTGCCGGAGTCCAGCTGCTCCGCCAGGCCGCGGGACCAGACGTACGGCGTCGCCGGGTCGCGGGTCGTGCCGATGACCACGATCGGTGCCGCGCCCCGGGCCTCGATGCGATGGGGCTTGCCCGTGGGCTCCACCGGCCAGTAGGTGCAGTTCAGCGCCGACCAGGCCAGGCCCTCGCCGAAGATTGGCGAGGCCTCGCGGAAGGACTTCAGATGCTTGCGGACGTCGTCCGGACCCTTGAAGGAGGCCGGGAGGTCGAGGCAGTTCACGGCCGGGTTCGCGAACATCAGATTCTGGTACGAGCCGTCCTCGTCCCGCTCGTAATAGAGGTCCGAGAGCTGGAGGAGCCCGGCGACCTCGCCGTCCATCGCGGACCGGAGCGCCGTGCGCAGCTGCGGCCACGCCCCCTCGTCGTACATCGCGGCGATCACCGCGGTGGTGGCGAGCGACTCGCCCAGCTCGCGGCTCTCGCCGGTCGGCACCGGGTCGGCGTCGAGCTTCTCGAAGAAGTCCCCGAGCCGCTCGCCGGCGTCCTCCGCGCTCCCGCTGCCCAGGGGACAGTCCTTGCGCTTCACGCAGTCCCCGGCGAAGGCGGTGAGGGCGGTCTCGAACCCGGCTGTCTGGTCGCGGTTCATCTTGAGCGAGGGCAGCGAGGGGTCCATCGCGCCGTCGAGCACCAGCCGGCCGGCGCGGGCGGGGAAGAGGCCGGCGTACGTCGCGCCGAGGAAGGTGCCGTACGAAGCGCCGACGTAATTCAGCTTCTCGTCACCGAGCACCGCCCGCAGCACGTCCATGTCCCGGGCCGATTCGATCGTCGACACATGGCCCAGCATTTCGCCCGAGCGCTGCTCGCAGCCCTTGGCGAATTTCTTGTACGCGGTGACGAGCTCGCCGGTCTCGCCGGAGTCGTCGGGGGTGACGTCGACCTGGCTGTACGCGTCCATCCCCTTGCCGGTCAGGCAGGTGACCGGCTCGCTGCGGGCCACCCCGCGCGGGTCGACGGCCACCATGTCGTACCGGGCACGCACCGGCGCCGGGTAGCCGACGGCCGCGTAGCTCTGCAGATAGCCGATGGCCGAGCCGCCGGGACCGCCGGGGTTGACCAGCAGGGAGCCGAGCCGTTCGCCGGGGCCCGTGGCCTTCTTCCGGGACACTGCGAGCTTCACCTCCTCGCCGCCGCCCGGCTCGTCGTAGTCGAGCGGCACCTTGAGGGTGGCGCACTGGAAACCGGCGACGCCGCATTCGCGCCAGCGCAGCTTCTGTTCGTAGTACCGCTTCAGTGCCTCCGGGACCGCGGCCGGCAGCGGCTGGAGCAGGTCGGTCGCGGCTGCCGCGTGGCCGCCGTTGCCCGGGCCGTCGCTCGAGGAGGCCCCGCTGTCCGGCCCCTCGCCGCCGGATGAACAGCCGGAGAGCAGCAGCCCGGCGGCCGCGAGCAGCGTGCCGGAGGTGCGGAGCAGTCGGCGGCCGGTGTCCATGCGATACCCCTCGGTTCGGCTCGGTCCCGCGGCGGGATCACGATGCTCCCGGCGGGCACGGCTGGTGCTCGGAGCGTATCCGTCCGGACACGCACCGGTGCGGATCACGCGCGCCCGTACGAGTGACGGGTGGCCGGGTATCGGCCGGGGAGTGCACAGTTCGGCCGGTTCACGAGCGTGGGGCGCCGGTCTGTTGACCGGGAAAGCTGGCTCGGCCGAGGTCAGGGATCTGGGCCGCGCGCTGGGTCCGGGCGGGCGGACCCGGTCCGGGTCGGGCCCGAGCCGGGTGGCGCGGTCAGGGGGCGGCCCTGGTCGGGCCCCGTCCGCCGGTCCGCTTCCGCCCGCCCGCTTCTGCCCGCTTCCGTCAGCCCGTGCGCAGCGCCATGGTCATCGCCTCGACCGCGAGCAGCGGCGCGACGCTCCGGTCCAGCGCCTGGCGGCAGGCGCTCACCGCCTCTATCCGGCGCAGGCTCTGCTCGGGAGTGGAGCCCCGGGCGATCCGCTCCAGGACGTCGCGCTGCTCGGCGTTGGCGAGGGCCACGGAGGAACCCAGCTGCAGGACGAGCACATCGCGGTAGAAGCCGGTCAGGTCGGTCAGCGCCAGATCGAGGCTGTCCCGCTGGGTGCGCTTCCCACGCTTCTTCTGCCGGTCCTCCAGATCCTTCATCGCCCCGGCCGTTCCCCGCGGCAGCCGGCCACCCGGGCCCGCCGCGGCGCCGAGGGCGGCGCGCATGTCCTCGGTCTCCTTCACATCGGTCTTCTCCGCAGCCTGACTGGCGTCCTCGGTCGCCGCGTCCACCAGCTCCTGCGCGGCCTTGAGGCAGCCACCGATGTCATCGATCCGCAGCGGCATCCTGAGCACGGCGGCACGCCGCGCCCGTGCCCGCTCGTCGGTGGCCAGCCGGCGGGCCCGGCCGATGTGCCCCTGGGTGGCACGGGCCGCGACGGCCGCCGTCCCGGGGTCGATGCCGTCACGCCGTACGAGCACGTCCACGACGGCGTCTACCGGCGGCGTACGGAGGATGAGGTGCCGGCAGCGCGAGCGGATCGTCGGCAGCACGTCCTCGATCGACGGCGCGCACAGCAGCCATACGGTGCGGGGCGCGGGCTCCTCGATCGCCTTGAGCAGGACATTGCCCGAGCCTTCGGTGAGCCGGTCGGCGTCCTCCATCACGATCACCTGCCAGCGGCCCACCGCCGGGGACAGCTGGGCGCGCCGGACGAGCTCGCGGGTCTCCTTGACGCCGATGGAGAGTGTGTCCGTACGGATCACCTCGACGTCGGCGTGGGTGCCGATGAGTGCCGTGTGACAGCCGTCGCAGAAGCCGCATCCCGGTGCGGCACCGAGTGCACGGTCGGGGCTGACGCACTGGAGCGCGGCGGCGAAGGCACGGGCCGCGGTGGAACGGCCGGAGCCGGGCGGGCCGGTGAAGAGCCAGGCGTGCGTCATCTTGGACGTCGCACCGTCGCGCTGCGGGACGCTCGAGCCGATCACGCCGGGCCGCGTCACCGCCGCCCCCGTCCCGCTCGTCCCGGTGGCCGCCGGTTCGCCGCTCCGTTCGACGTCGGCGGATACGGGACCGGCCGCCGTGGAGAGCGCCGGGCCGCTCATCCCCGTGGCCGCGGACACCTCGTCGGTCCCGAAGCGGGCGTGTGACCGGTCCTCGGCGCCGGCGGTGACGGCGGCCGTCACATACATGTCCGCGTCCTGCGCGGCGGCGGCGAGCTGCGCCGTCACCCGGTCCTGGCCGACCAGGTCGTCCCACACCGCCATCGCCGCTGCCCTCCGCTCACCCCGTCGTCGTACGTCCTGCGGTTCCCCATTGTGGTCCACGCCGGTGACAACCGGTCCCGGCCGAGGCGCCTGCCGCTACGGGACGTCCCGAACCATGCTCCCTTTGCGGGCCCAGCACGGGCCACGACCGCTTCGGTCCGGCCCTCCGCCGGGACCTCCGCGGCCGGACGCGGCCAGCCGGCGGGGGCGCTGAACAGCCGAGCACCCGGTCACCCACCGGACCCGACGACCGAGCTGTGGGCAGCCCCGGCGCACGGGCGGGACCGTCCTGTCAGCCCCTCCGACCGCCCTGACTGCCGCCCCGGCCGTCGTTGTCCTCGTCGCTCTGCGGGCCGAAGAGTTCGTCGGAGAGCGTCGGGAGGTCGTCGAGCGGGGTCTCCTCCGCCCAGTCGGAGCGGCGTCGGCCACGGCCGGGAGTACGGCGCTGCGGCCGGTCCTCCGCGGGCGGCGGGACCTGCGGGAGTTCGCGCGTCCGTTCGGCCTCGCCCTCCGACGCTGGCCGGCGGCCCTGCTCTTCGTCCTCCGCGCGGAACAGCCACGGCGGCACCCGGTCCGCCGGGTCGGCCGGACGGTCCTCGGTCCTCGCACGGCCCTCGGTCCGGCCACCACCGCTGCCGGCGCCACCACCGCTGCCACCGCCGCCACCGCGCCGGTCATCGGCTGCGGGACGTACGGGCGGCAGCACCGTCGTCTCCTCCGCGGCTCCCCGCGGCTGGTCCTGGGACGCCGGGGGCACCGGCGGCAGGACTGTCGTCTCCTCCGCGTCCGGCCCCTGAGCGCGCCGACCGTCCGGACCGCCCTGACCGCCCTCGCCACGCCGGCCGCCCTGGTCATCCTGGCCCGCTCCCGGTGCGGGCACCGTCTGCGTCACCTCCCCGTCCGGGGGGTGCGACCCGCCCGAGCCCTCCGGGCTCTTCGGAGCGCCGGGCAGCGGCGTCTCCGTCGTCGGCGCGTCACCGGCCCCGGCCGGACCGGCCACCG
>DOWQ01000352.1 GCA_003519485.1 Streptomyces sp.
GAAGGCGGCGGCGCCCAGGACGTGGTCGAAATGCGCGTGTGTAAGTGCGAGATGTGTCACCCTCCGGCCGGTCACCTCCCGCGCCGCACGCCGGATCGCGGCGCCCTCGGCGAGCGTCGCGCCCGCGTCCACGGCCAGCACACCGGAGGGGCCGTGCACGAGCCCGGCCGTCGCGTCCCAACCCGGCAGCCGGCGGCGCGCGACCCCGTGCGCCAGCTGCTCCCAACCCGCCTCTTCCCAACCGCGTTCCATGCGGTGACGCTAGTCCCACCCGGACGGGCACGCCCGCGCGCGATACGGTGCCCGCCGGTGTGTCCACCCCGTGACCGGGCCGGCCTTGCCCCGGTCGTACCACACGGCCGTACACTTGGGCGGAGATATTGGCACTCGAGCGCGCTGAGTGCCAAGCGAACGGGACGAGGACCGAGCCGGACGGAGGTCGCGCGATGCTGAGCCAACGCAGGCTCGAGGTGCTGCGTGCCATCGTCCAGGACTACGTGGGCACGGAGGAGCCGGTCGGCTCCAAGGCGCTCACGGAGCGGCACCGGCTGGGCGTCTCCCCGGCGACGGTCCGCAACGACATGGCGGCCCTGGAGGACGAGGGATTCATCGCCCAGCCGCACACGAGCGCCGGGCGGATCCCGACCGACAAGGGCTACCGGCTGTTCGTCGACAAACTGGCCGGCGTCAAGCCGCTGTCGACCCCCGAGCGCCGGGCCATCCAGAACTTCCTGGACGACGCGGTCGACCTGGACGACGTGGTGGGCCGTACGGTCCGGCTGCTCGCCCAGCTGACCCGGCAGGTCGCGGTGGTGCAGTATCCGTCGCTGACCCGCTCGACCGTGCGTCACGTGGAGCTGCTCTCGCTCGCTCCCGCCCGGCTCATGCTGGTGCTGATCACGGACACGGGGCGGGTCGAGCAGCGCATGGTCGACTGCCCGGAGCCGTTCGGTGAGACCTCGGTGGCCGATCTGCGGGCGCGGCTCAACAGCCGCGTCTCAGGACACCGTTTCGCGGATGTGCCGCAATTGGTGCAGGATCTTCCGGAGTCCTTCGAGGCGGAGGATCGGGGGACGGTCACCACCGTGCTCGCCACCCTGTTGGAGACGCTGGTCGAGGAGACCGAGGAGCGGCTGGTGATCGGCGGAACCGCCAACCTCACCCGCTTCGGGCATGACTTCCCACTGGTGATCCGGCCCGTGCTGGAGGCGCTGGAGGAGCAAGTCGTGCTGCTGAAGCTGCTCGGCGAATCCACGGAGTCGGGCATGACGGTGCGAATCGGGCATGAGAATGCTCACGAGGGTCTGACGTCAACATCCGTGGTCGCGGTCGGCTACGGTTCGGGCGACGAAGCCGTCGCAAAACTCGGCGTGGTCGGACCGACCCGCATGGACTACCCCGGAACGATGGGAGCGGTACGCGCAGTGGCACGTTACGTCGGACAGATCCTGGCGGAGTCGTAAGTGGCCACGGACTACTACGCCGTGCTGGGCGTGAGCCGGGACGCCGGACAGGACGAGATCAAGAAATCGTTCCGCCGTCTCGCCCGCGAACTGCACCCGGACGTGAATCCGGACCCGAAGACCCAAGAGCGGTTCAAGGAGATCAACGCCGCCTACGAGGTGCTCTCCGACCCGCAGAAGAAACAGGTTTACGACCTGGGCGGGGACCCGATGTCGGGCGCGGGCGGCGGTGCCGGCGCGGCCGGTTTCGGCGCGGGCTTCGGCAACTTCTCGGACATCATGGACGCCTTCTTCGGCACCGCCTCGCAGCGTGGGCCGAGGTCCCGCACGCGGCGTGGCCAGGACGCGATGATCCGGCTCGAGGTCGAGTTGGACGAGGCCGCGTTCGGCACCACGAAGGACATCCAGGTCGACACGGCCGTCGTCTGCGGCACCTGCAGCGGCGAGGGCGCGGCGCCCGGCACCTCCGCGCAGACCTGCGACATGTGCCGCGGTCGCGGCGAGGTCTCGCAGGTCACGCGGTCCTTCCTGGGCCAGGTCATGACCTCGCGGCCGTGTCCGCAGTGCCAGGGCTTCGGCACCGTCGTGCCCACTCCCTGCCAGGAGTGCGCCGGCGACGGCCGGATCCGCTCGCGGCGCACCCTGACGGTCAAGATCCCGGCGGGCGTCGACAACGGCACCCGTATCCAGCTCGCGGGCGAGGGCGAGGTCGGCCCCGGCGGCGGCCCGGCCGGCGACCTGTACGTGGAGATCCACGAGCTGCCGCACCCGGTGTTCCAGCGGCGGGGTGACGACCTGCACTGCACGGTCACCATCCCGATGACGGCGGCCACGCTCGGCACCCAGTGCCCGCTGGAGACGCTGGACGGCCTGGAGGAGATCGACATCCGGCCCGGCACCCAGTCCGGCCAGTCGATCCCGCTGCACCAGCGCGGCGTCACCCACCTTCGCGGCGGCGGCCGCGGAGATCTCATCGTGCACGTCGAGGTGCAGACGCCGAGCAAGCTCGACGCACAGCAGGAGGACCTGCTGCGGCAGTTCGCCAAACTGCGGGGCGAAGAGCGGCCGTCCGGCCACTTTCAACCCGGACAGCAAGGGCTGTTCTCCCGGCTGAAGGACGCGTTCAACGGGCGTTGACGGAGCCGCCGGACCGGTCGGGCCGGTTCGGTCGGTGACGGACCGGACCGGCCCCTACGGTTCGGTCCGGTCCGTTCGGTCCGCCCCAACGGGCGGGCAGAACGGGTCCGTCCGGGCCGTGTCCGGCCGTCCGCCCCGCCCCGGAGCCGTACCGGGTGAGACGGGCCGGACTCCCGCACCGAACGGCACCGCACCGGGCCGGTCCTCGGCGGCGCGTGAGCTGCCGACGGGCGGGCGGCGGCGTCAGCCGCCCCGAGGCCCGCGTGACACCATGGGGACATGGCTGTCACGACCGGGGGAGTCCCCGCGGTGAAGGATCTGTGCCCGTATCCGATCGTCCAGGCCCCCATGGCCGGCGGCACCTCCGGGCCGGGGCTCGCCGCCGCCGTGTGCGAGGCCGGCGGGCTCGGCTTCCTGGCCGCCGGTTACAAGACGCCGGAGGCGATGTACCAGGAGATCCAGGCGCTCCGCAGGCTCACCGGCCGGCCGTTCGGCGTGAATCTCTTCCTGCCGCAGCCGTCCGTCACCGACCCGGCCGCCGTCGCGGTCTACCGGGACCAGCTCTCCGGCGAGTCCGCCTGGTACGAGACGCCGCTCGGCGACACCGAGGGCTCCGCCGACGACGCGTACGACGGCAAGCTCGCGATCCTCGCCGACGACCCCGTGCCGGTCGTCTCCTTCACGTTCGGCTGCCCCGCCCCCGCCGTCCTGGCGTCCCTGGCGAAGGCGGGCACCCTCACCGTCGTGACCGTCACCGGCGCCGCGGATGCACTGGCGGCCGAGCGGGCCGGGGCCGCGGTCCTGTGCGCACAGGGCATCGAGGCCGGCGGCCACCAGAGCACCCACCACGACGATCC
The DNA here is from genome assembly GCA_003519485.1 of Streptomyces sp. Classification (GTDB taxonomy): domain Bacteria; phylum Actinomycetota; class Actinomycetes; order Streptomycetales; family Streptomycetaceae; genus Streptomyces. The sequence continues at coordinate 3,458 of DOWQ01000352.1, forward strand.
GTACGCCGACCGGACCTCGGCCGGACTCGGGCTGCTGCCCCTCATCGCACAGCTGCGCGAGACCGTGAATCTCCCGGTCATCGCCGCCGGGGGCCTGATGCGCGGGGCGCAGATCGCGGCGGTGCTGGCCGCGGGCGCGGTCGCGGCGCAGCTCGGCACGGCCTTTCTGGCCTGCCCCGAGTCGGGCGCGAACCCGCTCCACAAGCGGGCGCTGACCGATCCCGTGTTCAACCGCACCGAGCTGACCCGGGCCTTCACCGGCCGGCCCGCCCGCGCGCTGGCCAACCGCTTCATCCGCGAGCACGGCCGGTACGCCCCGGCGGCCTACCCGCAGATCCACTACCTCACCGCCGGCCTGCGGAAGGCCGCCGCCCGTGCCGGTGACCCGCAG
>DOWQ01000708.1:0-2579 GCA_003519485.1 Streptomyces sp.
CTGCCCACCGGGCTCGTAGCCGGTCCCGTCACCCCCCTCGCCCCCGAGCACCATCCGCCACCGCCGCAACCGCTCCCCACCGGCCGTCCCCGTGTCGGCAGTGTCCCCAGCGGCGGCGGCCCCGGCAGCGACGGCCCGGTCGACGGCCGCCAGGTCGACGACGTCGGCCGCCTCGGCACCGGCCCTTTCGGCACCTTCGGTCGCGTGGGCCGCCTGCACCCCGGCCGCCCCGGGACCGAGCACCTCCGTATCCGAGCGACCGGTCGCCGAATCCACCGTCTGGTACCGGGCATTGAGCGTCCCGAGCGCCGCCGCCCCGTCGGCCAGAAGTCCGGCCGCAGGACCTGTCGCCGTGCCGCGCCCCGCCCGGGCACCTCCGGAACCGCTGGCACCGCCGGAACCACCGGCAGCATCGTTCGTCCGGTGTGTCATGGCACCATCTCCGCCCGGTCGTTGTCGTCGGTTCCCAGCAGCAGCCGGAGCGTCGGCAGTACGGCCGCGGCCCGCTGCTCGTCCAGGTCAGATCCGAAGCCCTCGGCGCCGCCCCCGCCCACCGGCTGCGTCCGGACGCGGCCGTCCGGTGCCGGGCCACCCCGGACAAGCTTTCCCAGGCTCCGCCGCACCCCTGCGTCGTACGCGGCGAAGGTGCGGCGCAGCAGCGGCAGCACACCGGTGAAGGCGTCGGCCGGGACGCCGGTCAGCCAGCCGTCGATGAGGGCGAGCAGCCGCTCGTCGTGGACCAGCAGCATTCCGCCGCCGGCCTCTCCGCCGGCGAACCCCTCGATCCACGCCGCCGCCTCAGGGGGCGCGGTGCCGGGGGACAGCGCGAGGCCCATGAGCCGGGCGGCGTCCTCCTCCACCAGCCGAGCGTCGTCAAGCAGCAGCCGCACGGCCCTGCCCCGGACCACCGGGGCCACGGAGTCACGCCCGGCGAGCGTGCGCAGCACCCCGGTCCAGCGCTCCCGTATCCCGTCCGCGGGCACGCCCGCCCCACGCTCGCCGCCCAGCCGGACGCCGGCCAGTAGGCCCACCGCCCGGTGGACGGAGTCCACATGGGCCCGCATCTCGGCCGCGCCGTCCTCGTCGAGGCCCGCGCACGCGGGTGGCAGGCCGACGAATACCCGCTCGGCGAGGCCGGCGGCCACCTCGGCGAGCGCCGCCGCGTCCGTGCCCCGGACATCTCCGTACCGGACGGAACGGATCAGCGCGGGCAGTGCCTGGGCGAGATGGCCGACGTCCGCGTCCAGTGCGGCCAGGTCGGCCAGGACACGCATCACGACCGGCAAAGCGTCGGGGAGCTCGGCCAGCAGGCAGCGTTCGGCGAGCGCGGTGACGTCGGCGAGATTGCCTGCCGACACCGCATCGGCCTGCGCCCTGGCCGTGGCCGCGGAGAGGACCGTGGTGCCCCACACCCCGGCCTCGGCGACCCGTACGGACAACTCGGGCTCCCAGCGCAGCCGCCACGTCTCGCGGAACGTCCCCAGGCCGGCTCGCGACCGCCGTGGCTCTCCCCAGTCGACGGCGAGCAGCCGCAGCCGGTGCAGCAGCCGGCTGCGCCCGGCGTCGGTCTCCTTCCGGAGATCGAGGTCCACCTCCTTGTCCTGGCCCTCCGGCTTGAGGCGCAGGCCACGCTGCAGCCGGCTGAGGTCGCGCTGCAAGGGCACCACCGGCGCGGAGTCCGGCACCTCCCCCAGCACGTCACCCACCACCAGCCGGTCCCTGACCAGCGCGAGGGGCACGTCGGAGCCCTCGCACATGACGGCCCGCACCGCGTCGGTCGTCTCGGCGAGGCCGGCCAGCGGCCGGCCGCGCATCGCGGCGAGGGTGTCGGCGAGCCGCACGGCCTCGATCACATGGGCCGGGGACACGGGATGGTCCTCGGCGCGGAGCAGGCCCGCGACCTTCGTCATCCAGCGCTCGACAGGCCGATCCGGGACGTGGAACAGATGTCCGTACCAGCCGGGCGAGGCGATGCCCGCGCCGTAGCCGCTGTGCCGGGCGAGCCTGCGGTGGGTCCAGGGCACCCACGTCAGCTCCGCCTTGACCTTCGGCAGCCCCTTCAACAACCGCCGGTCGGCGGTGGCGGTCACCGGGGCGGTGAGCGCCGGCACATGCCAGGCGCCGCAGACGACAGCGACCCGGTCGCCGAACGTGCGCCGCGCCTCGCGGAGCCGCAGCCGCATGTGTGCCTCCCGCAGGAGGTCGCGGTCGTGCCCCCCGTCGCCGTACGTCTCGCGCAGTGCGCCCATCGCCTCCGCGAGGGCGGCGAACCCGGCGAAGGCTGCCGACGGGCCGGGATCCCGGCCCGGGGCCTGCCCCGTCGAAGCCGCGCCCCCGACCGCCTGCCGCCCGACGGCCGAATCACCGGGAGGTACCGGGGTGATCGTGTCCCTCAGTGCGGCCGGGGCCGGACTGTCGCCGAAGCGGTCCCCCGGCGCCCCGGCTCCCGGCACCCGGACCCCCGGCACGGAGACCGGTGCGCGCTCCTCCGCCGGTACGGACAGCTCGCCCGCCGCTGGACGGGCACACCCGTCCGCGTGACCGTGTCCGTCCGTGCCGGCACACACGTCCGTGCCCGC
>DOWQ01000708.1:2592-2775 GCA_003519485.1 Streptomyces sp.
GTGCTCGACGACGTCCTCCCACCAGCGCTCCGGGTCGTCGTAACCCGCCGTTTCGGCGAGGACCGCGATGGGGTCGATCCGCACATCGGGAACGGGGACGGCCGCCCCGCGGCCTGGGCCGGGTTCGCCCGGATGCGCGGCGGGCGGAGCGTCCGGCGGGTCCCTGGGCGAGGGTTCGGCGTC
>DOWQ01000708.1:2801-3086 GCA_003519485.1 Streptomyces sp.
AGCGGACCGGCACCCCGCGGGCAAGGGCCCAGCGGATCGCCACCCACTCCGGGGAGAAGTCCGCCAGCGGCCAGAACGCGGCCCGCGCCGGGTCGCCGGCCACATGGGCGAGCAGCGCGACGGGCGGCCGCATCCCCTCCTCCGCGGCGAGGCCGACCAGGGCATCCGCCTCCGGCGGCCCCTCGATCAGTACGGCGAGCGGTTCGTAGGCCTCCAGCGCTGCGCGCACGGCGCGCGCCGATCCCGGCCCGTGGTGCCGCACCCCGAGCAGCAGTGGTTCCCCCG
>DOWQ01000223.1 GCA_003519485.1 Streptomyces sp.
CGCGCGCCGGCGGCTGGTCGACCGGGCCGGCGGGCCGCGTGAGCATCGACGGGCGCGTGACGAGCGGCGGCATCGGCAGCGGGGCGAGCCCGCGGCCCTGCTTCAGCCGGTCCCGCGAGTCGAGGAGCCAGGTGTTGGCCCAGGCGATGAGCGGCTCGCACCACGGCAGCGCCAGCAGGACCAGCAGCCCCGCCGTCCAGCCGAGGAGCACGTCGCTCACCCAGTGCGTGCCGAGGTAGACGGTGGTCGCGCCGACGCCGAGCGAGAAGCCGGCCGCCACCAGTGACAGCACCCGGCGGGCTCCCTGTGTGGTGGCCAGATAGGCCAGGATGCCCCAGGTCACGACCGCGTTGGCGGTGTGACCCGACGGAAATATGTCGCCGCCGGCGAACATCTCGTCCGCCCCGACGGTTGTCGCGTAGTGCGGCCCCAGCCGGCCGAGGCCGTACTTGACCGCGCCAACTGTGCTGTTCAGCAGCAGCAGGGCCGCGCCCAGCGCCAGCATCGGCCGCAGTGTGCGCTGCCGCCAGGAGCGCCAGCCGAGCCAGGCGGCGACCAGTACGGCGGTGGGCCCGCGCTGACCCAGGACCACGAAGTAGTCGAGCGAGGCATGCAGCTCCGGCCACTGCTTGTAGGGCCTGAAGAGCATGACCTGCCAGTCGAGGAGAACCAGCCGATCGCTCACCAATACGGCCAGCACGATGGCGGCGTAGAACCCGACGGCGGAGCCGAACAACGCCTTACGGGTTCGGCTCATCCGCGGGACTTCGCGGTTGCTCGGTCGCTCTGGCTCCTGCTCGAGCCGGGCGAGGATTCGGTCGGTACGCACTCAATCGACGTTACAGGGGGTGAGCGGTGAACCCGGTCGCGCCCACGGGTTTGTGATGACGATGTGATGTGGACGGGGCCATAACGAAAGCTTTATTTCCAACGTTCCGTCAAAAAGGGCGCGGCTGCCGAGTGAATTCCGTTACCTCGTTAATCAGGGACTCTGCAAGAAACCCCGATCCGTTCACCCGTAAGTGGTCCGGAATTTCCCCGGGCCACCACCCGGCGGTTCCCCCGGCACCGCCGCCAGGGCCTTGCGGGTTCGCGATCAGTGGGGTGACGTGGGGCTTCCGTCGACGGTTGCGGAGAGTGAACGGGAGGCGGGGGGAAACGGCCGCGGAACGACGCTCGGGCGCGGTCGGCGGGCCCTCGTTCCGTTCCGCCCGGCATTGTGCGGTACGACACGATCGAGTGGCCGGCGGCGGGTGTCGGCGTTGACAAAGTGAGCCTGGCCACGTGAGCTCCCGCACCATTCGCGTACCCTGGCGACTCACTCGCCTCTCGATGCCGGGCCTGCCGGGGTCAGCCACCTGTCCGGATACCGCCGAGCGCGAGGGCAATACTGGGAGGTGCGCACATGTCCGGAACGACCACCGCCCGCACGTCACGGGCAGCGGACGTTCCCCGGCAGCGGCGCGGTGGCAGCGGCAATCCCTGGGCCGTGCTCGTGGTGCTCTGCGTCAGCCTGCTGCTGGTCGCGCTCGACGCGACCGTGCTGCACGTGGCCGTCCCGGCCGTCAGCGAGGACCTCCGGCCCGACGCCGTCGAGCTGCTCTGGATCGTTGACGCCTACCCGCTGGTGGCCGCGTCCCTCCTCATCCTCTTCGGCACCCTCGGCGACCGGATAGGCCGCCGCCGGGTGCTGCTCCTCGGCTACGGCATCTTCGGCCTGGCCTCGGCCCTCGCCGCCTGCGCGGACGGTCCGCACGTGCTCATAGCCGCCCGGGCCCTGCTCGGTGTCGGCGGCGCGATGATCATGCCGGCCACGCTGTCCATCCTCCGGCAGGTCTTCCCCGAGCGCCGCGAGCGGGCGCTGGCGATCGGCATCTGGAGCGCGGTCGCCGCTGTCGGGGCGGCCGTCGGGCCGCTGCTGGGCGGCCTGCTCCTGGAGCACTTCTGGTGGGGCTCGGTCTTTCTGATCAACATCCCGCTGATGATCGTGTGCCTGCCGGTCGGCCGCTGGATCCTCCCCGAGTCCACCGGCGACGGCGAGGGCCCCTGGGACGTGCTGGGCGCCCTCATGGCCGCCTTCGGGCTCGCCGGGCTCGTCCTCGGCGTCAAGCGGATCGGCGGCGGCGAGCCCCTGCTCCACCCGCTCACTCTCGGGCCGCTGCTCATCGGCGTCGCGCTGCTCCTCCTCTTCGTCCGCAGGCAGCGCCGGCGAGTCCATCCGCTGATCGATCTGCGGATGTTCTCCCGCCCCGCCTTCGGCACCTCGGTCGGCTGCATCGTGCTGGCGATGCTCGCGCTCGTCGGCCTCCAGCTCATCGCCACCCAGTACCTCCAGCTCGTCCTCGGCTTCTCGCCGCTGCAGACCGGGCTGCGGATGATCCCGCTGACCTGCGCGGCGATGGCCGCCGGGCTGCTGGGCTCCCGGATGCTCCAGTGGTTCGGCCCCCGGATCATGGTCGTGTCCGGCTTCCTGGTCACCGCCGCGGCCGTCGCCTCACTGCTCTCCATGGGCGGGCACGACCGGCCGGAGCTGCTCACCACCGGCTTCCTGCTGCTGGGCTTCGGCCTGGAGATGACGCTCTTCGGCGCGTACGAGTCGATGCTCAGCGAGGCGCCCCCCGACCAGGCCGGCGGCGCGGCCGCCATCGGGGAGACGTCCTACCAGCTCGGCGCCGGCATCGGCATCGCGCTGCTCGGCACGGTCATGAACGCCGTCTACGCCCCCGCCCTGTCCGCCGTGCCCGGTGTGCCGGCCGCGCAGTCCAAAGCGGCGGCGCACTCGCTCGGCGAGGCGTACGAGGTGGCCCGCGGGCTCGACGGCCCGGCGGCCGGC
>DOWQ01000012.1 GCA_003519485.1 Streptomyces sp.
CCCGGCCTCCTCGCCCGCCCGCTCCGCCCGGACGCGCTGCGCCTCCTCGCCGGCGGCGGCCACGAGCTTGGCCCAGCCGGCCGGGCGCAGGACGTACGCGAAAGCCGCCACGTCCACCGGGTCCGCGGCGGCGGGCGGCGAGCCGGACTCCAGCGCCCCGGACAGCTCGGCCTCCGTCTCGCGCAATCGCTCGCCGACCCGCTGCCGGAAGAGCGGGTGGCTCTCCAGGGCGGCGGCCATGGCGTTGCCGGCGAACTTGGCACGGCGGTTCGGGGTGAAGCGGGCATACTGCCGCAGCTGAGGCGGCAGTTCGGCCATCGTCAGACTGCCGAAGGCGTCCGCGACGAGGGCGACGACCCGGCGCCGGACGCCCTCGGGCAGCGGCCGGTCGAGTGTGTCCTCGACTTCGGCGGCCTCATCCGCGCCGCCCGTCCGCTCCACCACCTGTCCCGCTCCGTCCTCAGCCGCTCATACCCGGGCGGTCCACCAGTTCGATCCGGTCCACCGCGTTGCACCAGCGACAGCGCACCGACTCGATAGTCTCATCGAGCACCTCGCGCTCCTCGATCTTCGGCTCCCCGGACAGGTCCAGATGCACGTATTCGACCGCTTTGGTGGAGCGGGTCACATCAAAGCGGGTCAGGTTGCCGCACAGGGTGCAGCGCCACCGGGTCCCGGCCGTCGGCTGGGGAACGCCCATCGTGTCGTCCTCGTCTTCTACGCGTTCACTCGGGTCCGCGGTGCGCCGTCGAACTGCGGGGGTGCTCTCCCACAACCCTACGGCCTGTCCGATGCCCGGCGCGGTGCTCCCCGGTCCTCCGGCGGCCCGGTGCCGGCCCCGGCGGCTGTCCCGCGCGGGACGGGGAGCAGGCCCTGCGGCGGCCAGCGCTGACGGCCCGGCGAGGCGCTCCGCCCGCATTCCGCCCGTTACGCCATGATCTGTGAATGCTGAAGAAGGTGCTCCCGGCCCTGTCCGGAGTCCGGGCGGCGACGGCGGGCGGCAGGCCGGTGGTGACCCAGTCGCTGATCGGCCTGTGCTGTCTGGTCTTCGTCCTCGGCCCGGCGTCCGGGCTCAACCCCGTCCACGGCACGGGAGACCTGCTGCTCGCGGCGCAGTCGGATCATTTCCGCCGCTGGGGCGTGATCCCGCAGGAGCTGCTCGACGGCTCGCCGCGGGCCCTGCTCACCCCGTTGACCGCGCTGTTCATCCACGGCACCTGGCTGCACCTGCTCGGCAACATGCTCTTCCTCTACGTCTTCGGCGGGATGGCCGAGGCCCGGCTCGGCCGGATCCGCTACACCCTCCTCTACGCGGGCACCGGGTACCTGGGGCTGCTGGCCTTCGCCGCCGCGCACGCGGCCTCCACCGAGACGCTGGTGGGCGCTTCGGGGGCGATCTCCGGGGTCCTGGGCGCCTTCCTCCTGCTGTTCCCGAAGGCCCGGGTGACCAGCCTCTTCCCGTTTCTCTTCTTCCTCCCGCTGCGCTTCCCGGCCTGGGTGGTGCTGCCCTTCTGGTTCGGGCTGCAGTGGCTCGGCTCCCGTACCGAGACCACCGAACCGGGCGTCGCCCATCTCGCACATCTCGTCGGGTTCCTCACCGGCTTCCTCTGCGCGTGGGCCTGCTCCGGGGGTGCGGCTAGAGTGAGCAGCGCAGCCAGGGCGACCGAGGGAGACAGCAAGCCGTGATCACCGCGATCGTGCTCATCAAGACCAGTGTCGACCGGATCCCCGAGATCGCCGAGTCGATCGCGGCGCTCGACAGCGTCAGCGAGGTCTACTCCGTCACCGGTACCTACGATCTGGTCGCGATGGTCCGGGTGGCCCAGCACGACGATCTGGCCGATGTGATCCCCGGCCGGATCAGCAAGATCCCGGGGGTCGAGGGGACGGACACCCACGTGGCGTTCCGCACCTACTCGCAGCACGACCTGGAGGCCGCGTTCGCGATCGGCCTCGACGCCTGACCGCGCCACCCGGCCGGCCGTACCCCGGAGGCAGCGACATGAAGGGGCCTTCATCTTCCCCTCATGTGCGCCGCGCGGTTCGCCGCGCACAGTGACCAGCATGGCCTTTTCACACCGCATGGCGACACTGGCTGCCGTCGTCGCCATCCCGCTCGGCATCGCCGCGACCAGCTACGCCCTGACCGACAGCCCCGAACCGCCCCGGGCCCCCTCGAAGGTGGAGCTGGACGGCGGCGGCCCGGAGCCCGCCGGTGGCGGAACGCCCCACCCTTCGTCCCCGTCCCCGTCCCCGTCCCCGGCCGCGCCCGGCGGCGAGGTCGTACCGCGCCCGCCGGCCACGGACGGGCCCCGGGCCACCGACGACGACACCGGCGGCCACGATGACCGGGACGAGACCGACGACCGCGACGACAGCGAACAACCCGACGACGGCGCCGGCGCCGGTGACGACAACTGACGACCCCGGTGCCGGAACACCGCCCGCGTCGCGGCACCGGATCACGGCCCGGGTGCGCATCCTGCTGTGGCTGCTGCTCGTGATGACGGTGGCCCTCGGCACCGTGGCCACCACCACCCGGTCCATCCTGCTGCACGACGTCGACCAGCGGGTCGGCCGGCTCCTCGCCCAGGAGACGCAGGAGTTCGCCAGCTTCGTCGACAACGGCGTGGACCCCCGTACCGGCCGCCCCTTCACCCGGTCCGGGCCGCTGCTCCGGGAGTTCCTGGAACGCCAGCACGCCGACAGCGACGAGGAACTCCTCGGGCTGACGGACCGGGTCATCCGGCAGAACCGGGACATCCCGTCCCCGCTGCCGCTGTGGAAGGACGCCGCCTCGCTGGACCGGATCCGCGACTCCGCCCGCGCCACCGGCACCCTGGACCGGTCCGAGGGCCGGGTCCGGTGGGCCAAGGTGACCGTCGAACGGGGCGGCGGCACCCGGCCCGGCGTGTTCGTGGTCGCCTTCCACACCGACCGCGAACGGGAGGCCGCCAACGACATGTTCCGGGTGCTGCTCGCGATCTCCGGCGTGGCGCTGGTGATGACGACCGGCATCGGCTGGGTGGTCGCGGGCCGCATCCTCGCGCCCGTACGGCTGGTGCGCACCCTCGCCGCCCAGCTCACCGAGCAGGATCTGACCCGGCGCATCCCCGTGCACGGCCGGGACGACATCTCCGCGCTCGCCGAGACCTTCAACGCCATGCTCGACCGGCTGGAGCGGGCCTTCGGCGCGCAGCGCCAGTTCGTCGACGACGCCGGCCACGAGCTGCGCACCCCCATCACGATCGTGCGCGGCCATCTGGAGCTGATGGGGACGGCCACGGAGAGCGCGGCGGAGCGCGAGGAGACCGTACGGCTCGTCACCGACGAGCTGGACCGGATGAGCCGGATCGTGGAGGACCTGCTGCTGCTCGCGAAGGCCGAGCGGCCCGACTTCGTCAGCCCCGAACCGGTGCAGCTCGCCGAGCTGACCGCCGACGTCTTCGTGAAGGCCCGTACCCTCGGCGACCGCCTCTGGGAGCTGGACCAGGTGGCCGAGGGCGCCGTCCTGCTCGACCCGCAGCGGATCACCCAGGCGATGGTGCAGCTCGCGCAGAACGCCGTGCAGCACACCGCGCCGGGCGGCACGGTACGGATCGGCTCCCGCAGCCGCGACGGGCTCGTCGAGCTGTACGTCGCCGACAGCGGGCCCGGGGTGCCGGAGCGGGACGCCGAGGTCATCTTCGAGCGCTTCCGGCGGGGCAGCGCCCGGCGCGGCTCCCGCGGCAGCGGCGCGGGACTCGGCCTGTCCATCGTCAAGGCCATCGCCGAGGGACACCACGGGCGCGTCGCGCTGGGCGCCACGGAGGGCGGCGGCGCCACCTTCACCCTGCTGCTGCCGCGCGAACCGGCGCGGCCCGAACCCCCGCTGGGAGCACCGTGAGCCGGATTCTCATCGCCGAGGACGAGGAGCGCATCGCCTCCTTCGTCGAGAAGGGCCTCAAGGCCAACGGCTTCACCACCACGGTCGCCGCCGACGGGGACACCGCCTTCGACTACGCCCGCACCGGTGGCTTCGACCTGGTGCTGCTCGACATCGGGCTGCCCGGCCGGGACGGCTTCACCGTGCTGCGGGAGCTGCGCGAGGCACGGGTGACGGTGCCCGTGATCGTGCTGACCGCGCGGGACTCCGTACGGGACACGGTGGCCGGTCTGGAGGGCGGCGCGGACGACTGGATGACGAAGCCGTTCCGCTTCGAGGAGCTGCTGGCCCGGGTCCGGTTGCGGCTCCGTACGGCGGCGCGGGCGCCGGAGGTGACGGTGCTGCGCAGCGGCGAGCTGAGCCTGGACCTGCGGACCCGGCGCGCGCGGGCCGGGGACCGGCTGGTCGAGCTGACGGCACGGGAATTCGTCCTGCTGGAGCTCTTCCTGCGGCACCCGGGGCAGGTGCTGTCCCGGGAGCAGATCCTGTCGCACGTCTGGGGCTACGACTTCGACCCCGGCTCGAACATCGTGGACGTGTACATCCGGGCGCTCCGCAAGAAGCTGGGCGCGGACCGGCTGGAGACCGTCCGCGGCATGGGCTACCGGCTGCCCTGACGGCCGGCCGCCGGGGGCGGACGGTCGGGGCGTGACCTTCGGGGCGGGTCGCCGGCAGCGGGTCACCGGGACCGGATCGCCGGTACCGGATGAGTGAGCGGTCGCCGGTACCGGTTTGTGCAGGCCGGGGCGCCGGTACCGGGTCCGTGGAGTCGGGCCGCTCACGCCCGGTCTCCGGGGCCGGAGCGCTCGCACCCGATCGCCCGCACCCGA
>DOWQ01000342.1:0-2425 GCA_003519485.1 Streptomyces sp.
CCCGCGCTCCGGCCCGTACCCGTACCTGCGCGGGCGCGCGACTGCGGCCGCCCTCTGGCGTGCGCCGACGACGGTCATGGCTGGTACCTCCGGGGCTTGCGCGCGTGCGCGGCGGCGACAGCGGTACGGGCCGCCGCGACGGGATGCGGTGCGGTGCCGCTCGTCGCACGGACCACTCAAGGCGAGCCCTGCCGGATCGGCACGCCGACACGGCTGGATGCGCGGGTTTACACCCGGACGAAGCAACGTGCCGGTCAGGCGTGCGGGAGGAGGAGAGGCGGGAGAAACCGCCCCGGAGAGGCGATTCGAGGCACCCGGGGCGCCCGGAGCGGGGCGCGGAACCACACGGGTGGCGTAATCGCGACGGAACCCCTTCACAAGTGCGCGTGTGACGCGCGACACTCTCGTGATGTCGCAGCCGCAAACCGCGCGGAGGTGAGGGAAAGCATGTCCCTGCACGACGATCTGCGAGCCGCTCAACGCTGTCTCGACGATCTTGCACGGTCGGTCGGCCGGCTGGAACAGCAGGTCGGTGAGGGCCCCGACATACGCCGGGTCCGCTCCGACACCGACCATCTGCTGGAGAGCCTCGCGCTGCTCAAGGAGACCACGCCGGACCGGACTCTGCCGGAGGCCGGCGCGGACGTGATCATCATCCCGGAGGCTCCGTACAACAACGCGCTGTGGACGGATGTCGACGAAGAGGGGATCGGCGCGCGCGACCGGCACGCGCCCTGACGTCCCTCCGTCCGCGACCACTCCTCCGCCGACTCCGGAGTCCTTCTTGGCCACAGGCACCGATCCCACGACCACTGACGATCCCGGCGGCGCGCGCCGGGGTGTGCGTTCCCCGGCGCGCGCCGCCATCGCCGTGGCACACCTGCGGACGGACCGGTGGTGGCTCGCACCCGCGGTCACCGCCGCCGGGCTGTTCGCCTTCATCGTCTATTCGACCTGGCGCGCGTTCGCGAACGCCGACTACTACGCGGCGCCGTACGTCTCGCCGTTCTACTCGCCCTGTCTGGCGGAGAACTGCCTGGACATGCGGGCCGGCCCCAACTTCCCCCTGTTCGGCGACTGGTGGGGGCTGTCCCCCGCGCTGCTCATCCTGATCTTCCCGCTGGGCTTCCGGCTGACCTGTTACTACTACCGCAAGGCCTACTACCGGGGCTTCTGGCTGTCCCCGCCCGCCTGCGCGGTCGCCGAGCCGCACCAGCGGTACACCGGCGAGACCCGGCTGCCGCTGCTGCTGCAGAACATCCACCGGTACTTCTTCTACGCGGCGCTGCCGGTCGCCGTGATCCTGACGTACGACACGGTGCTCGCCTTCCGCGACGAGCATTACGAGTGGGGCCACATGGGCCTCGGCACCGTCGTCATGCTCGTCAACATCGTGCTGATCTGGCTGTACACCATCTCCTGCCACTCCTGCCGGCACATCATCGGCGGGCGGCTGAAGCACTTCTCGGCCCATCCGGTGCGCTACCGGCTGTGGGGCTGGGTCGGCAAGCTCAACGAGCGGCACATGTTGCTCGCCTGGACGTCACTGATCAGCGTCGCCCTGGCCGATCTCTATGTGTACCTGCTCGCCACCGGCGTCTTCGACGACCCGAAGCTGTTCTGAGAGGGAAACCACAACGATGACGCAACCCGACCGGCAGGCGTGGGACGTGGTCGTGGTCGGCGCCGGTGGCGCCGGTCTGCGCGCCGCCATCGAGGCCCGAGAGCAGGGCGCCCGCACCGCGGTCATCTGCAAGTCACTGTTCGGCAAGGCCCATACGGTAATGGCCGAGGGCGGCATCGCGGCCAGCATGGGCAATGTCAACGAGGGCGACAACTGGCAGGTCCACTTCCGCGACACGATGCGCGGCGGCAAGTTCCTCAACGACTGGCGGATGGCCGAGCTGCACGCCCGCGAGGCCCCCGACCGGGTCTGGGAACTGGAGACCTGGGGTGCCCTGTTCGACCGCACCGCCGACGGCCGGATCTCGCAGCGCAACTTCGGCGGCCACGAGTACCCGCGGCTGGCGCATGTCGGCGACCGTACGGGCCTGGAGCTGATCCGCACCCTCCAGCAGAAGATCGTCTCGCTGCAGCAGGAGGACTTCAAGGAGTTCGGCGACTACGAGGCGCGGCTGAAGATCTTCCAGGAGTGCACCGTCACCCGGGTACTCAAGGACGAGGGCGACGTCTCGGGCGTCTTCTGCTACGAGCGGGAGTCCGGGCGCTTCTTCGTCCTCCAGACACCCTCCGTGGTGCTGGCGACCGGCGGCATCGGCAAGTCCTTCAAGGTGACCTCCAACTCCTGGGAGTACACCGGCGACGGACACGCGCTGGCCCTGCTCGCGGGCGCACAGCTGACCAACATGGAGTTCGTGCAGTTCCACCCGACGGGCATGGTCTGGCCGCCCTCGGTCAAGGGAAT
>DOWQ01000342.1:2436-2729 GCA_003519485.1 Streptomyces sp.
AAGTACGCCCACACCGAGGAGGAGGGCGACCGCTGGTACGAGGACCCCGACCACAACCGCCGGCCGCCGGAGCTGCTGCCCCGGGACGAGGTCGCCCGCGCCATCAACGCCGAGGTGAAGGCGGGCCGCGGCTCGCCGCACGGCGGGGTGTTCCTCGACGTGTCTACCCGGATGCCCGCCGAGACGATCCGCCGCCGGCTGCCGTCGATGTACCACCAGTTCCGCGAGTTGGCGGATGTCGACATCACGGCCGAGGCGATGGAGGTCGGCCCCACCTGCCACTACGTGATGGG
>DOWQ01000336.1 GCA_003519485.1 Streptomyces sp.
CGGAAGACCCGGGAGGCATCGCAGCCGCTGCCGCCGCGCGCGGAGCAGCTCCAGCTGTCCGGGGACATCACCTACGCCCTGCCGAGGCTCGACCTGCTGGAGCGCGGCGGGCCGGGCAAGACCCGCAGCGCCGCGAACGACGCCGTGGTCGACTCCCTGACGACCGTCTTCTCCGAGTTCAAGGTCGACGCCGCGGTCACCGGCTTCACCCGCGGCCCGACGGTCACCCGCTACGAGATCGAGCTGGGNNGCGCTGACCAAGAACATCGCCTACGCCGTGGCGAGCCCCGACGTCCGCATCATCAGCCCGATCCCCGGCAAGTCCGCGGTCGGCATCGAGATCCCCAACACCGACCGCGAGATGGTCAACCTCGGGGACGTGCTGCGGCTGGCGGACGCCGCCGGCGACGAGCACCCGATGCTCGTCGCGCTCGGCAAGGACGTCGAGGGCGGCTATGTCATGGCCAACCTGGCGAAGATGCCGCACCTGCTGGTCGCGGGCGCCACCGGCTCCGGCAAGTCGTCCTGCATCAACTGCCTGATCACCTCCGTCATGATGCGGGCCACGCCGGAGGACGTCCGGATGGTGCTCGTCGACCCCAAGCGCGTCGAGCTGACCGTGTACGAGGGCATCCCGCACCTGATCACGCCGATCATCACCAACCCCAAGCGCGCCGCTGAGGCCCTCCAGTGGGTCGTCCGCGAGATGGACCTGCGCTACGACGACCTGGCGGCGTACGGCTACCGGCACATCGACGACTTCAACGCCGCCGTGCGCAACGGCAAGGCGAAGGCTCCCGAGGGCAGCGAGCGCGAGCTGTCGCCGTACCCGTACCTGCTGGTGATCGTCGACGAGCTGGCGGACCTGATGATGGTCGCCCCGCGTGACGTCGAGGACGCGATCGTACGGATCACGCAGCTGGCGCGCGCGGCCGGCATCCACCTGGTGCTGGCGACCCAGCGGCCGAGCGTGGACGTCGTCACCGGGCTGATCAAGGCGAATGTGCCGTCCCGGCTCGCGTTCGCCACCTCCTCGCTCGCCGACAGCCGGGTGATCCTGGACCAGCAGGGTGCGGAGAAGCTGATCGGCAAGGGCGACGGGCTGTTCCTGCCGATGGGCGCGGGCAAGCCGACCCGGATGCAGGGCGCCTTCGTCACGGAGGAGGAGGTCGCGGGCGTCGTCGAGCACTGCAAGCAGCAGATGGCGCCGGTCTTCCGGGACGACGTCACGGTGGGCAGCGCCCCGAAGAAGGAGGTCGACGAGGAGATCGGCGACGACCTGGACCTGCTGTGCCAGGCGGCGGAGCTCGTCGTCTCGACCCAGTTCGGCTCGACGTCGATGCTCCAGCGCAAGCTGCGGGTGGGCTTCGCGAAGGCCGGCCGGCTGATGGATCTGATGGAGTCGCGCGGGGTGGTCGGGCCCAGCGAGGGCTCCAAGGCCCGGGACGTTCTGGTCACAGGGGATGAATTGGACGGAGTGCTCGCCGTGATGCGGGGGGAGACTCACTCTTAAGGGTGGAGCAGGCAACCGTTTCGCCTGCTGTTACGTCAGACGGGGCAAGCCGACTGGCGGATGTGTGACCATCGGGTGGTGCGACCGTCCCTATGGCGTACAAACTCATCCGCCCGGTTGCCCCACCCTTTCGTACCACCCCTAGACTGGATCTCCAGCAGGTGGCTACACGCTCGAAAGGCGCCCCCGTGTCCATCGGCAACTCCCCCGCAGACGACCGGCCTTCGATCGGACGCGCGCTCCAGCAGGCCCGCATCGACGCCCCGCTGACCGTCGACCAGGTCAGTGCGATCACCCGGGTGCGCATCCCCATCGTGCACGCCATCGAGCAGGACGACTTCTCGCGCTGCGGCGGCGACGTCTACGCGCGCGGCCACATCCGCACCCTCGCCCGTGCCGTCGGGATCGACGCGGCCGCCCTCGTCGAGCAGTACGACGCCGAGCACGGCGGGCGTCCGGAACCGACCCCCGCGGCGCCGCTCTTCGAGGCGGAGCGGATCCGGTCCGAGCCGAGCCGGCCCAATTGGACCGCCGCCATGGTCGCCGCGATCGTCGCCGTCGTCGGCTTCGTGGGCTTCACCCTCCTCGGCGGCGGCGACGGCGGGGGTACGCCGACCGCGGGCGACGCCGCGACCAGCACGGCCGAGGCGGAGCCCAGCCCGGCCAAGCCCGCCGACCCGAAGCCGGACCCGTCCGACAGCGCCATCGCGGCCGTGCCCGCGGACAAGGTCACGGTCAAGCTCACCGCGACCGACGACGCGAGCTGGATCTCCGCCAAGGACCACAACGGCAAGGTGATCCACCAGGGCGTCCTCCAGCAGGGCGACTCCAAGACCTTCACCGACAAGCAGCGCATCGACCTGATCCTGGGCAACGCCGGAGCCGTACAGCTGTACGTCAACGGCAAGGAGATCAAGAACACCTACAAGCCCGGTGAGGTCCAGCGCGTCCGGTACACGAAGGGCGACCCCCAAGCCGGCTGAAACGGGAGTTTGCGGGCAAACGGGCGGAGCGGAGACCGGGCCGCGGACAAAGTAGGCTGAGTCCATGCCCGAACGCCGTACCGTCGCACTCGTCACCCTTGGCTGCGCCCGTAACGAGGTGGACTCGGAGGAGCTCGCAGGCCGTCTGGCGGCGGACGGATGGGAGCTCGTCGAGGACGCCGCACAAGCGGATGTCGCCGTCGTCAATACCTGTGGATTCGTCGAAGCCGCCAAGAAGGACTCCGTCGACGCCCTGCTCGAAGCCAACGACCTCAAGACCGCAGCTTCCGACGGGGAGGGCCGCACACGCGCCGTCGTGGCCGTGGGCTGCATGGCCGAGCGCTACGGCAAGGAGCTGGCCGAGTCGCTGCCCGAGGCCGACGGCGTCCTCGGGTTTGACGACTACACGGACATCTCCGACCGGCTCCAGACCATCCTCGCCGGAGGCGTGCACGCCTCCCACACCCCCCGCGACCGCCGCAAGCTGCTGCCGATCAGTCCCGCCGCACGGCAGGGCGCCGCCGTGGCACTGCCCGGGCACGGCGACGCACCCGCGGCCGGCCCCGAGGACCTCCCGTCGGGCGTGGCGCCCGCCTCCGGCCCGCGCGCCCCGCTGCGCCGCCGGCTGGGCAGCAGCCCCGTCGCATCGGTGAAGCTGGCCTCCGGCTGCGACCGGCGCTGCTCCTTCTGCGCCATTCCCTCCTTCCGCGGCTCCTTCATCTCCCGCCGCCCCTCGGACGTGCTGGGCGAGACCCGCTGGCTCGCCGAGCAGGGCGTCAAGGAGGTCATGCTGGTCTCGGAGAACAACACGTCCTACGGCAAGGACCTCGGTGACATCCGGCTGCTGGAGACGCTGCTGCCGGAGCTCGCGGAGGTCGACGGCATCGAGCGGATCCGGGTCAGCTATCTCCAGCCCGCCGAGATGCGCCCCGGGCTGATCGACGTCCTGACGTCCACGCCGAAGGTCGCGCCGTACTTCGACCTCTCCTTCCAGCACTCNNATCGTCGGCTTCCCCGGCGAGACCGAGGACGACCTCGCCGAGCTGGAGCGTTTCCTCACCGGCGCGCGACTCGACGCCATCGGGGTCTTCGGCTACTCCGACGAGGATGGCACGGAGGCGATGACGTACGGCGACAAGCTCGACGAGGACGTCGTCGCCGAGCGTCTCGCCCGGGTCACGCGGCTCGCCGAGGAGCTGACCTCGCAGCGCGCCGAGGAGCGGCTCGGCGAGACGGTGCGGGTGCTGGTCGAGTCCGTCGACGGCGGGGAGGGCGCGGTCGGCCGCGGCGAGCACCAGGCGCCGGAGACCGACGGCCAGACCCTCCTCACGACATCACAGGGCCTCGCGCCCGGTCGTATGGTCGAAGCAAAGGTGGTGGCGACCGAGGGCGTCGACCTCGTCGCCGAGCCGCTGGGCGGCGGAGGCTTCACCGAGGAGGCGGGCACATGACAGGTATCCCCGCCTCCGCGGCGGGCGGCCCCGGCCGTGCCCGGCCGAATGTGCGCGGGGCGGCGGGCGCGACCGCGGTGGTGGCGCGTCAGGCCGGGTTGTGGAACATCGCCAACATCCTGACCATGGCACGGTTGCTGCTCGTGCCCTGCTTCGTCCTGCTGCTTCTCCACAACGGTGGCTACGATCCGGTCTGGCGCTCCTTTGCCTGGGCCGCCTTCGCCGTCGCGATGATCACCGATCTCTTCGACGGCCATCTGGCCCGCCGGTACAACCTGGTCACCGACTTCGGGAAGATCGCCGACCCGATAGCCGACAAGGCGATCATGGGGGCGGCGCTCATCTGCCTCTCCGCGCTCGGCGACCTGCCGTGGTGGGTCACTGGAGCGATCCTCTTCCGGGAGCTCGGCATCACGCTGATGCGCTTCTGGGTGATCAAACACGGCGTCATCCCGGCCAGCCGGGGCGGCAAGCTCAAGACCCTCGCGCAGGGCACCGCGGTCGGCATGTACGTCCTCGTGCTGACCGGCCCGCTCGCCACGCTCCGCTTCTGGATGATGGCCGTGGCCGTGGTGCTCACCCTCGTCACCGGCCTCGACTACGTGAAGCAGGCGGTCATGATGCGCCGCGCCGGGCTGGCCGAGGAGCGCGCCGCGGCCGCCGCCGACGCCTTCTTCGGGGGGCTGTGATGGACTGGGGCGACGGACTGCGCGTGAACCCGGGCGTGCTGCACGCCCGCGCGAGCCGGTTGCGGCAGGTGGCGGGCGAGCTCGACCAGCAGATCGCCACCCACTCGTCGATGGACCTCGGCCCCTGGCGCGGGGAGGCGCAGCGGGCGCAGCACAGCGCCCACCNNTCTCGTCGATGGAGTCCCGGGCCCGCCGGATCCCGCCGGTCGCCGACGCGCTCGACGACGCGGCCTCCTCCTTCAGCGCGATCCAGTCCGCCCAGTCCTCGCTCGCCGCCCGCGCGGGCGCGTGGGACTACGGCATCGCCGACTCCGGCTGGCTGCACGACACCGCCAGCGGCTGGGCCCGGCTCGATCCCCGCCGGCCGTTCATGCGCGCCCGCTTCCAGGGTGGCGCGTTCTCGATCCTCACCCGGCTGAACTTCACCGACGTGTCGCTCGCCGCCCGGCTGCGGGCCAGCGACACCCTCCACGACGGGCGCGACCTGCTGGACGACGCCGGCAACGCGGCGCAGGACCTGCTGGCCACCGCCGCCGACGGGCTCCTGTCCGGCGCCGAGTGGCTGGGCGGTCGGATCAGCGACGGCCTCGACTGGGGCCGGGAGCGCATCGAGGACGCGCAGGAGTGGGGCCGCGACGTCGCCGACGACCTCG
Source organism: Streptomyces sp. (assembly GCA_003519485.1). Lineage (GTDB taxonomy): Bacteria > Actinomycetota > Actinomycetes > Streptomycetales > Streptomycetaceae > Streptomyces. The sequence goes on from DOWQ01000336.1 coordinate 5,290, forward strand.
CCTCACGCGTCCAGCACGCGGCCCCGGCCTGGGACCGGTTCGTCGACACCGTCGGCACCACCCCCGAATGGCTGCGCGACCTCCGCGAGCGCGGCGAAATCCCGCAGATCGCCGAGGTGCTCGGCCAGGCGGCGTTCCTCGGCGGGCAGCTCGCCGGCGTCCCCGCAAACTTCCTCACCGACGACGACCTGCACCTCTTCGACGACGGCCGCCCCTACCTCGCCTCCAGCGCGGACATCGACCGCCACGACGCCAAGCCCTTCGACGGGATCAACTCGATCATCGACCCGATGATGGACGTCTACAACACCCAGGACCCCACCGACCACACCGACCGGCCGCGGGTCCAGGTGACCGCCGTGGAGGACCCCGCGACGGGGGAGGTCCGGTACGTCGTCGCCATCCCCGGCACCACCGAGGCGATGGACAACCTGAACGGCTGGGCGGGCAACCCGGCGGGCACCGACTGGGCCGCCAACCTGCGCGGCGTCGGCTACGGCGACACCGCCGCCACCCAGTCGATCATGCACTCGGTGGAGCTCGCCATCCGCGAGGATATGGCCGCCCGCGGCGCCCCGCTGGACGGGCAGCGCCCCGAGGTGCTGTTCACCGGCCACTCTCAGGGTGGCATCATCGCCGGGAACATCGCTGGCGACCCCGGGTTCGCCGAGCGGTTCCGAGTGGGCGGGGTCGTGAGCGCCGGCTCCCCCGTCGACACCCTCGGCGTCCCGGGCGACGTGCCCGTGTACAACTACCAGAACCAGTTCGACCCGGTGCCGAGGGTGGACTTCGGCGGCGCCCCCACCGGGACGCCCTCGAACGTCACCAACATCGTGTTCGACCACGAGGGCAGCTACAGCCCCACCCACACCCACCTGCAGCAGACCTACCAGGACAACATCCGCGAGCTCTCGTACGGGACGGGCACCGCGGAGAATGTCACCAAACAGCAACAGCTCGACGCCGAACTGGCACGCTTCTACAACGGCAACACGACGGCCTACCGGGTCACGTTCGGCCGCGAGACCGAATGACGGGGGACCCGCACATGACCACGATGATCCAGGCCGACGACCCGACGCTGCACGTCGGCATGATCGGCGGCACCGTCTGGGCCGACGCGGTGGACCGCATCCAGGCGGGCACCGTCCCCGACGACGACCCCGACCAGCACGCGCTCTGGGAGGCGGCCGGCATCGTCACCCGCGACGGCCTCGACCCGCTGTGGGCCCGCGCCATCGAGATCGCCCAGACCTCCACCCGCGGCTGCGAGATCGTCTCCCGTTACGGCGACGTGGTGTTCGCGGCGACGGTGCTGCTCGCCAACGAGCGCGACCGGGCCACCTGCGTCACCTCCCGCGCCACCGTCACCACGGGCCCCGACGGCCGGGACGTGATGGGGGCCGTGCACCCGATGGTGGAGCTGGCCATCGCGCCCGCGGACCGGCTCTGGCGGCTGATCCGTCGCGTCCTGCCGCCGCTCGACGCGCTCCGTCACGAGCCGCGCGCCACCGCGGAGTCCGAGGCGAAGCGGGTCACGCTCGACGGGGTCACCATCCCGGAGTCCATGACGGCCACGCCGGAGACTTTCGCGCTGCACCTGCTCGACCTGCCGAACCTGCCGCCGCAGATCCTCGACGCCACCGAGCCGCAGGCCACGGTCTTCACGTACACGCTCGTGGGCGACGGTGACGGCGTCCACACGCTGAGCCGCACCTGGGCGCTGGGCCGGAAGCTGTACCTGATCGACGCCGAGTCGGCGTCCATCTGGGAGGTGCCGCCGGGCGACATCGGCTCGGCCCTGGTGCGGGGCCTGACCGACTGACGCGACCGCTCGTCGCGCCGGGTCAGCTGAGCGGTTCGCCCAGTACGCGCGACAGCGGGTCCGGGCGCGAGAGCCGGACGAGGTGNNCGTTGTAGCCCGGCCAGCCGTGCACCTTCGACGTCCACGCCGTCGGCAGCGCGGACGCGCCCCAGCGGGCACCCAGCAGGGCGCCGGCGATGCACGCGACGGTGTCGGTGTCGCCTCCGGCACGCACGGCGCGCTCGAGGGCGAGCCGCAGGTGGGCCGGGGGGTCGTCGTCGGGCACCGGCGTCTGGACGATGGCGGCCCAGGCGGCCTGCAGCGCGTGCACCACCCAGCCGTTGTGCTCGAACGCCGTGATGGGTTCGGTCTCCGCCTGGTCGAGCAGCCCGCGCCAGTGGTGGGCGCGGTCGTCGGGCAGGTGGTCAAGGGCTTCGCGCACCCCGTCGAAGTTGCCGTGGACGACGGCGTGGTGGACCGCGTAGGTCCAGATGCCGCACGCCTCGGACGACACGGGGTCGGCGTGGGTGAGCTCCCCGACCCGGGCCGCGGCGTCGAAGAAGCCGCGCTCGGTGAGCCGCGCGAGCCCCAGCGGTGCGGTGCGCATGAGCGCCCCGTTGCCGGCGGAGGCGTCGGGATGGTGCACGAAGTGGCTGTAGGCCGCGTCGCGCAGGCCATCGGCCGTGCGGTCCCCGCGGCCCAGCACGGCGCGGGTCTGGTTGCCGATGTCCGGCGGGTTGCTGTCGGCCCAGTCGTACCAGCGCTCGACGATGCGGTCCTCGAAGTCGTCGGTCGACGGGTCTCCCCCGCTGGCGACGGCTTCCGCGACGGCGACGGCCATGGCGGTGTCGTCGGTCCACTCCCCGGGCGCGAAGCCGAAGGGACCGCCGCCGACCATGTCGACGGTGGCGTCGTCGGCCATCGGCTTCGAGAACTCGTAGCCGGCCCCGAGCGCGTCGCCGCACGCGGCGGCGAGCAGCGCGCCCGAGCGGCGGTCGGCGGTGTCGGTGTCTTNNCCCCTAGCGTCGCCCACGGCCGAGCAGGCCGCCGAGCAGGTCGCCGAGGATGCCGCCGTCGGAGTCCTCCGTGGAGCGCTGCTGGGGCTCGTCGGCGCGGAGGGTTGGCTGCTCGTCGGGGTGGACCTTCGGCGGCGCCTGGGACGCGGTGGGGCGGCCGAGGACCTGGCCCAGGATGTCGCCGAGGATGCCGCCGCCGGCGGAGGCCTCGCGCTGGGCCTGGCCGCCCATCTTCCTCGCGAGCCACGCCATCACGATGGGCGCGAGGATCGGCAGGAGCTTGCGGACGAGGTCGTTGCCGCCCGCCACGCCGCCGAGCCGGTCGACGACGGCCTCCTCGTTGTCGCCGAAGATGTGGTGCGTGATCTTCTCGCCGTCGCGGGTGTCGATCGTCGCGGGGTCCACCTGGTTGTCCAAGAGGTGGGGATCGTGCTGGTCGAGGGCGCTGATGATCGACGCCTCGCCGGCGGTGTCCTGCGCATTCGCGCCGAGCCCCATCAGCAGGGCGGGCAGGGCGCGGCGGACCGCCTGCTCCANNGATGTCCAGGCTGTCGAGGATCTCGTCGGTGTTCGACATGGTGCTTCTCCTTCACTGAGGCGACCCGTCCATTAAAACGCGTGGTCGGGTCCCTACCGGGCGGTGGCGGGGTCCGGGCTAGAGCTCGTGGACGGCGAAGAGGTAGGCGTGGTCGGCGTCGATGGCCTTGCCCTGCTCGGCGAGCATGCCGCCGATGAACTCCTCCGGGGCCGGATGCCCGGGGAGGTCTGCCAGGTACTGCTCGTGGCAGGCGAGGGAGGCGATGCCCGCGTCGACGTCCTCCGGGCCCAGGGCGACGCCGTGCGTCGGCTCGTCGCCGTAGACCAGCAGCTTCGACGCGTGCCACTTCTCGAGGCCCTCGTCGGCCAGCTCGGGGAACACCCAGCGGTTGTCCGCGTCGCGGCAGGCGTCGGCGGTCACGAGGCCGGCCACCCGGTGGTCGGCGTGGTTGAGGCCCCAGCCCACCTGGGCCGCCCAGGAGTTGGTGACCACCGCGTCGGGCCTGAACTGCCGGATGCGGCGCGCCACGTCGCGGCGGAGGTCGAGCGAGTAGACCAGGGTGCCGTCGGGGTGGTCGAGGATGTCGAGTTCACGCACGCCGACGACGTCGCAGGCCGCCCGCTGCTCGCGGGCGCGGAGCGGCCCTGCCTCCGCGGGCGGGCGCTGCATGCCGGCCTCCCCCGCGGTGAGCAGCAGGTAGGCCACCTCCGCGCCCTTGCGCACCCAGTGGTGCACCACCGCGGAGAGCCCGTACTCGGTGTCGTCGGGGTGTGCCACCACGCACAACACGCGGCGGAAGTCGTCGTCATCGAGCATCGGTAGAGCCATGTCGCCACTCTAGGCAGCCTCGGGCCCATAGGCTGGCGTCATGGTGCTGCACGTCGTCCGGTTGTCGGACCGCCCCGAGCTGCTGGAGCCGCTGGAGGCCATGGAGACCTCTTGGCCGGAGTTCATGTTCCACGACCCGATGGCGGACATCTACTTCTCCAGGGCCTCGCTGCAGGCGTTCTCCGACTACATCCTGGTGGGGCTGGACGATGACGACGCGGTGGCCGCGAAGGGCTACTCCATCCCGATCGCGGGCTGGGACGACGACTTCCCCGACGACGGCTGGGACGGCGCCGTCGTCCGTGGCCTGTTGGGCCGGCTGGCCGGCCGCACTCCCAACGTGGTCTCCGCGATCGAGATCTCCATCCGGCCGGACCTGCAGGGCCGGGGCCACTCCCGCGAAATGGTGGAGGCCATGATCGCGAACACGCGCGACCTGGGGTTCGACGAGCTGGTGGCCCCCGTCCGCCCCAGCGGCAAGACCGACGTGCACGAGCCGATGGAGCGCTACGCCCGCCGCACCCGCGACGACGGGCTGCCCGTCGACCCCTGGCTGCGGATCCACGTGCGCGCGGGCGGGACCATCGAGAAGGTCGCCGCGCGCTCGATGGTCATCCCCGGCACCCTCGACGAGTGGCGCCACCGGACCGGCCTCCCCTTCGACACGTCGGGCCCGGTGGAGGTGCCCGGCGCGCTCGCGCCCGTGCTGTGCGACGTCGAGCACGGCACCGCGGTCTACGTCGAGCCCAACGTCTGGGTGCGGCACCGCGTGCACCCGCGCGTATAACACGCCCGACGTCGCCGGGCCGCGTCGTCCATTCGCCGGGCAGGCGGGCGATGCTCACGTAGACTGGAGGTCCGTGGGTACCGAGAATCGCGCAAAGCATCTGTTCGTCACGGGGGGCGTCGTCTCCTCACTGGGTAAGGGTCTGACGGCGTCGAGCCTCGGCCAGCTCCTGATCAAGCGCGGGCTCCGCGTCACGATGCAGAAACTGGATCCGTACCTCAACGTCGATCCGGGCACCATG
>DOWQ01000686.1 GCA_003519485.1 Streptomyces sp.
GGCCCGGTCCCCGCATCAACCGCGGGGACCGGGCCGTTCCGCTGTGCGCTCCTCCCCGTTCGGGGCTGCCGGGACCGGGCCGACCCTTCGCGCACCTCCGCCGCACACGGCCGGCCCGCCCACTCGTGGCCACCTCGGTGTCACCCCCACCCGTTAGCCTCGGCGCATGAGCAGGCCGCCGATCCTCGCCCTCCCCGCCTGCGCGCGGGCCCGCAGCCTCCGCACCTCGCGGGGCGACTTCGCCGTGCACGAGGCCGTGCCGCCCGAGGGCACCGCCCGGCGCGGCACCGCGCTGATGGTGCCCGGCTACACCGGCAGCAAAGAGGACTTCATCGCGCTGCTGGAGCCGCTGGCACTGGCGGGCTTCCGGGTGGTCGCGGCCGACGGCCGGGGGCAGCACGAGAGCGCCGGTCCGCGCGAGGAGCGGGCGTACGGGCAGCGGGAGCTGGCCCTGGATCTGCTCGCGCAGGCCGCCGCCGTCAGCGGTGACGGTGCGCCCGGCGGCCCGGCGGCCGACGGCGCTTCCGGCGGCCCGCTGCATCTCCTCGGGCACTCACTGGGCGGGCTGATCTCCCGGGCCGCGGTGCTGAGCGACGCCGCCCCGTTCGCCTCGCTCACGCTCATGAGTTCGGGGCCGGCGGCGATCTCACCGGCCCAGCAGTCCCGCACGAAGCTTTTGATCGACGCCCTGCTGGTGATGGACATGGAGTCCGTCTGGCAGGCGATGCGCGAGTCCGACGCCAGGGCCGCCGCCGGGGTCGTCGACGGCATCGACGGCACCCCCGAGGTGGCCGACATCGCCGACACCCCGGAAGTGCCGGACACCACGGGGGAGTTCCTGCACCGGCGGTGGCTGGCCACCGTGCCCGAGCAATTGATCGCGACGGGACGGCAGCTGCTCGCGGAGCCGGACCGGGTGGAGGAGCTGGCGGCCGTGCCGCTGCCGAAGCACGTGCTGTCCGGGGCCGTCGACTACGCCTGGCCGGTGCCGCTGATGGACGCGATGGCCCGGCGGCTGGAGGCCCGCCGCACCGTCATCGAGGGCGCCGAGCACTCCCCGAACGCCGAACGGCCGCAGGAGACGGCCCGTGCCCTGGCGGACTTCTGGGCGCAGGAGGGCTGAGCCGCCTGCTGCCCCGGACAGCCGGGCCGATATCGGCCGGGACCGAGGGCCGACAAGCGCGTCCGCCGCCGGTACGGGCCGCTCCGCCGGACGGGCGCGAGACCGAGCGGGCCGCGAGCCGGCACGTACGCAGGGGTGCGCGGGTACAGCACGGTCCGGCACGGCGCCCGGCGCAGCACGTTCGGCATGCCCGGTCCGCTCGCGTCAGTACTGGGCCCGCAGGTGGTCCCAGAAGCCGTCGCGCAGCACCCGGCGCAGATCGGCGTGCCCGCGCAGCGAGTGCTCGAGCAGCCCCTCCGCCTCGATCAGCAGCTCCTGGTCGACGGAGCCGGGCAGATACGGATGCCCGGGCAGCAGTTCGGCGAGCGAGTCCCGCCCGCGCTCGCCGATCCACCGCGCGGCGACGCGGGCGCCGACGAACCGTACGTCGTCGCGGTCGGGCGACGCCCCCTCGCAGCCCGGGTGGTCGCCGTTCGGCTCGTATCCGACGGGCCTGCGCGTCACATAGGGCTTGCAGAACTCGAGGTCGAAGGTGCGCTGGCTGTCGACCTCCCAGAGCAGCGGGTCGGCCTGGTTGCGGCCGGCCGCCGCCTCAATGCCCCACAGGTGGACGCGGGCGCCGTAGCCCTGCGCGGCCTCGACCGCCGAGACGAGGTCCTCGTCGCCGCCGATGAGCACGGCGTCGCTGATGGCCCGGTGCCGGGCGAGGGACTCCAGGTCCGTACGGATCAGGGAGTCGACGCCCTTCTGCTGGTTGTTGGCGTTGAGGTTGCCCAGCCGGACCTTGACGTCGGGCAGCTCGGCGATCTTCTGCTGCTCGGCGGTGTGGATGCGGCGGCGGGCGCCGTCGTACCAGTAGACCCGCAGCAGCCGGCTGTCCGGGAAGATCATGCGGGCCCGGTCGATGAACGCCTCGATGAGTCCTTCGGCGTCGAGGTCGAAGGCCCGCCGGTCCTCCACGCCCGTGACGAGCCGGCCGGCCGCCGCGTAGACGTATCCGGCGTCGGCGAAGACGGCGTGCGTGGAAGGTGTGGTCGCGACCTCGGCGAGCACCCGCTGCAAGAGCTCATTGGTGCGGTGGATGCCGGCCGCGACACCGGCGAGCGGGTGCTCCCCGTCCGCGGTCGGTTCGGCGGGGGTCTGCGAGGTCTGTGCGGCGTCGTCTTTCATACGGGGCCCATTCTCCCGGCGCGCCGGCCAAGGGAACAACCGGCCTCCGATACCGGTGGGTACTTAGGCTCGCAAAAGTTTTCATTAGCGTAGGGAATGTTTGCACCATGCAAGCCGTTGAAGACATCACCAGGCGGGTAACCGCCCGACGAGCGTGGGACCGCCGGCGTACGCCTCGGACCCCGCACCAGTAGTTCTCCTAGCGGAGGATCAGACGAAGGGAGAAGCGCGTGCGCTTCGAAATCATGCATCTCGACGATGTCGACGGTAACGCCGTGGACAGCACCGTCGTGGACGCAGTCTCCGTCAACCGGATCGTGCAGCAGGCCGCGGCGATCGGCCAGCGCATCTACATCCGCCCGGCCGACACCACGGCCGCGTAACACCGAGCACGCCGGCGCCCCCGTACGCACAGG
>DOWQ01000108.1 GCA_003519485.1 Streptomyces sp.
CGGGAACGACGGGGCGGGCGGCGCCGTGGAGCGCCGGGCGAAGGGCGGCAAGGGCCGCGCCTTCACCGGTGTCGCCGCCGCGGCAGTGACGACGGTGCTGGCGATCGTCGTGGCCGGACAGGTGGCCGACGGCGGGAACGGCGGCATCCCGGTCGTGGGTGACGGGCAGCGCGACGACAGCCAGGACGCCTCCCGCTCCGACCAGCGCCCCGAGCCGGCCGAGTCCCCGGCCGCGGTCCCGCTGTCGTACGCCGACAAGCTGGCGCAGGAGAACCCGCTCGACCCGGAGCTCGCCGGATCCGGCGAATTCGAGACGGTCGGCGGCAGCGGGAAGGGCTCCGGCAAGGGCCAGGTGCTGCGCTACCGGGTGGATGTGGAGAAGGGACTGCCGCTGGACGCGGAGTTCTTCGCCCAGGCCGTGCAGAAGACCCTCAACGACAAGCGGAGCTGGTCCCATGACGGGGCCTACAGCTTCGAGCGGGTGTCCGAGGGGAGGAGTGACTTCGCGATCACACTGGCGAGCCCGGGGACGACCGCGACCTGGTGCGCCAAGTCCGGACTCGACACCACGGTGGACAACGTGTCCTGCGACTCGGCCGCCACCGACCGAGTGATGATCAACGCGTACCGGTGGGCGCGCGGCTCCAAGACCTTCGAGAACAAGATCTCCGAGTACCGCGAGATGCTCATCAACCATGAGGTGGGCCACCGGCTCGGGCTCAACCACGAGCGGTGCGGCGCGGAGGGCGCGCGGGCGCCGGTGATGATGCAGCAGACCAAGTCCCTGACGAGCAGGGGCCTCACCTGCCGGACGAACGCCTGGCCGTTCCCGTAGCCGCGTGGTGCGCGACCGGCTCCGCCGCCGCGCGTCCTCGGCCGGATCGGGGGCCGTGCGCCGGAACTGCTCAGCCGATGGCCCCGGTGCCGGCGTACCGGCCCGGCGTGATGCCCACGACCCGCTTGAAGTGCCGGGTGAGATGGGACTGGTCGTAGAAGCCCGCGGCGGTGGCCACCTCGCCCGGCGGCTGCCCGTCGAGGAGCAGCCGGCGGGCCAGGTCGACGCGGCGGGACACCAGGTACTGGTGCGGGGCGATGCCGAAGGCGCCGCTGAAGGCCCGTACGAGATGCGTGGGGTGGGCGTGGACCAGGCGCGCGGCCTCTCCCAGGGCGATGCCTTCCAGCAGTCGTTCGTCCAGGAGGTCGCGCAGGCTCTGGGCGATGCCGGGACCGGGCTCCGTACGGCCGCCGAAGGCCGCCCGTCCGGGGCGCAGATGTTCGCGCAGCCGCTCGCTGATGAGGGCCAGCCTGCTCTCCGCCTCGAATTCGTCGCCCCGGTTGGCGAGGGCTGTGTGCAGCTGTCCGACGCGTCTGCGCAGGACAGGCTCGGTGATGTCCGGGCCGTCCACCGCCGGCCCGATGAAGCTCTCGTCCAGCTGCGTCATGTCGAGGTAGAGCACGCGCTTGTGGAAGCCGTGAGGGGTGGCGGGCGAGCCGTTGTGGGGGACCCGGGGCGGGAGCAGGCTCACGGTGTCCCCCGGGGTGCCGCGTTCGTGGCGGTCGAGGTCGTAGCGGACCGCGCCGTCGTCGACGATCAGCACAGTCCAGGCGTCGTGGACGTGCATGGGGTACGCATGTTCGGTGAAGTGGGCGTGGAAGACCTCCACGACCCCCGCGACCGGCGGGCGCCAAGCGGAGATCTCCTGCCGGGGCGTCACGCGAGAAACGTACAAGACGGAGAAGGCGTGCACGGTGGAGTCTCGAAGCATGAGAACCGAGGATGAGACCGAGGCCGGGACCGGATTCGAGGCCGGATTCGAGACCGGCGCAAGGGCTGGGAGCGTGCCGCTCCGCTTCGACACCAAGATCGCCGTGCTGCTGCGCGAAGACCTCGAGACCTGGCAGCGGCTGAATGTGACCGCCTTCCTGGTCAGCGGGCTCGGCACGGCGTCACCGGATGTGATCGGCGAGCCGTACGCGGACGCCGACGGCACCGCGTATCTGCCGATGTTCCGTCAGCCCGTACTGGTCTTCGAGGGGACGAAGGAGACGCTGACCGCCGCGCACGGCCGGGCGTTGTCCCGCTCGCTGCCGAGGGCCGTGTTCACATCGGATCTGTTCGGCACGGGCAACGACCGCGACAACCGGGCGGCCGTACGGGCCGTGGGCAAGGACCAGCTCGATCTGGTGGGACTGGCCGTTCACGGGCCACGCAATGCGGTGGACAAGGTCCTCAAGGGCGCGCGCATGCACCCCTGAGCGCCTTCGGCTCTCGTTCAGGCCCGACAGGTCCGAGGCACCCCCACTCGGTGGAGCCCCACCCCGTGCCGCCGCGGCTCGGCGCCGGGCCGCACACGGGGCGCGCGGGAGTCGTCCAGCGGGTGCGCGGCCGGTGCACCCCTGGTCGGCGGCCGGTGGGCGCACCATGGGCGGGCGACGGAGGGGCACCAACGCTCGCGCTGCCGAAAAGTCACGACCGTTCACCCCTTCCGGTGGTGCAACGGACAACCGTCCGCCGCGCCGCCCGTCCCCCTGCATACGGTCGTCCCGCTGTCCGTCGGGCAGCTTCTCGGAGATCGGTGGTGCACTCGTGCGCGTTGGACTGCTTACGGAGGGTGGTTATCCGTATGCGAGCGGTGAGGCGAGGGTGTGGTGCGACCGGCTCGTGCGCGGGCTCGCGCACCACGAGTTCGACGTCTACGCCCTGAGCCGCAGCCGGCGGCAGGAGGCCGCCGGCCTGCTGGAGATGCCGCCGCAGGTCCTGTCCATGCGGACAGCGCCGCTGTGGGGCGCCGGTGACCCCGGCCGCCGTACACCGCTGCGGCAGGCGCGGCGCGCGCGGCGGCGGTTCGCCGGGCACTTC
>DOWQ01000125.1 GCA_003519485.1 Streptomyces sp.
CGGGGCAGGCCGGTCGCCCGGCCCCGCAGCCCGCACCCCGGGCCGGGCCGGGGTCAGACCCCGGTCAGGACACCACGTCCTTGTCGCGGAAGTGCCGGAAGGCCAGCGCGAAGAGCACCACGGCATATGTCACGGAGACCGCGGTGCCCTTGATCATGCCGCCCCACTCCAGCTGCGGCTGGAGCGCGTCCGCCCACGCGAACTGCCAGTGCGCGGGCAGCAGGTCACGCCAGTTGCCGAGTGCCGTCACCGCGTCGAGGACGTTGCCGACGATCGTCAGGCCGACCGCGCCGCCGACCGCGCCCAGCGGCGCGTCGGTAACCGTGGAGAGCCAGAAGGCGAGCGCCGCCGTCACCAGTTGACTGACGAAGATGTACGCGACGACGACCGCGATCCGCGTCACCGCCGTCCCGGCGCCCAGCGATCCGCCCGTGGGCAGCCGCAGATCGTCCCAGCCGTACGCCGCCGTGCCCGCCGCCAGGGCGACCAGCGGCAGCAGCACCATCGCGGCGGCGCTGAAGGCCAGCGCCACGGTGAGCTTGCTCAGCAGCAGCCTGGCGCGCGGCACGGGCGAGGCCAGCAGATAGCGCAGCGAGGACCAGCTCGCCTCGGAGGCGACGGTGTCCCCGCAGAAGAGGGCCACCGGCACCACGAGCAGGAAGCCCGCGGAGACGAAGAGGCAGGCCGCCGCGAAGTTCGCACCCGAGGTGGTCGCGGTGTCGATGAGCGAGATCCGGCCGCCGCCGTTGTCGTCACCGTCCGGGCTGCCGATGGCGAAGGCCGTGATGAGCACGAAGGGCAGCACCGCGAGGATGCCGAAGACGACCAGCGTGCGGCGGCGGCGCAGCTGACGCATCGCCTCGACGCGCAGCGGCAGGGTGTGCCGGGGCCGGTAGCCGGGCGCGGACTCCACGAGCCGGCCCGGCGAAGCGGGGGCATCGGTTCCGGTCACTGGGCACCTCCGATCAGGGTCAGGAAGGCGTCCTCCAGGCGGCGGTGCGGGCCGACCCGGTCGACGGGGATCTCCAGGCGTACGAGTTCCACCAGGAGCTTTGCGGGGGTCATGCTGTCGAGCCGTACGAGCAGCCCGCCCTCCGCGCGGACCGCGGAGCCGACGCCGCTGAGCGCCGCCACCTCGTCCACGACGGCCTCGGACGGCGGCTCGCCGGCCACGGAGACGAGCAGGGTGTCGCCCGAGCCGGTGATCTCCTCGACCGGGCCGGCGCTGACGAGCCGGCCGCGGTCCATGACGACCAGGTGGGTGCAGCTCTGCTCCACCTCGGACAGGAGGTGGCTGGAGACGATGACCGTCCGGCCCGCCTTCGCGTACTGGATCAGCACCGCGCGCATCTCGCGGATCTGCGGCGGGTCGAGCCCGTTGGTCGGCTCGTCGAGGATCAGCAGGTCCGGGAGGCCGAGCATGGCCTGCGCGATGGCGAGCCGCTGCCGCATGCCCTGCGAGTACGTCCGTACGGCGCGCTCCAGGGCGTCGCCGAGCCCGGCGATCTCCAGGGCCTCGTCGAGGTGGGCGTCGGCGGCGGGCCGGCCGGTGGCCTGCCAGTAGAGGTCGAGGTTGGCGCGGCCGGTGAGGTGCGGCAGGAAGCCGGCGCCTTCGACGAACGCGCCGACCCGGGACAGCACGGGAGCGCCCGGCCGGATCGCGTGCCCGAACACGCGGACTTCTCCGGCGTCGGGGCGGATGAGGCCCATCAGCATCCGCAAGGTGGTGGTCTTGCCCGCGCCGTTGGGGCCGAGGAGGCCGAGGACCTGGCCGGACTCGACGCGGATGGAAAGGTCCTTCACGGCGTAGCGGTCGGCGGACTTCGCGTACCGCTTGCTGAGGCCGGTGATCTGCAACGGCACTTCGGCGAGCTCCGGTTCGGGCGCCGGGACGGCGGTCCGGCGGCGGCCGGCCAGCACCAGCGCGGCGGCCAGCACCACACCCGAGAGCGGCAGGCCCCAGGACCACCACGGGAGGCTGCTGGAGACGGTCTGCACCTCGGTGGCGGTGGGCACTGCCAGCGCGCCGGGCTTGTTGAGCGAAACCCGGTACTCGGCGGGCTCGACCGGGGAGGCGTAGCCCATGTCGGTGGCGGACAGGACGAGCCGCATCCGGTGCCCGGCCTCGAAGTTGTGATCGACCGCGGGCAGCCGCACCTGCGCAGTACGGCCGCCCTTCTCACCGGTGCCGTCGATGCGGACCGGGGAGACGAGCTGGGCGGGCAGCAGCTGGCTGCCGCTGGGGCCGACGTCGTACACCTTGGCGAACAGCACCGCGTCCTCCGAGTCGGACTCGACCCGGATTCCGACGGTGGGCGAGCCGGTGACCCGGACGCCGCTGGACAGCGGCGCCGAGTCGAACGTGGCGGTCTGGCCGGGGAAGTCCAGGGAGACGCCGACGCCGAAGGTGGACAACTGCGACATGCTGCCGAGCCCGGGGACCGATGAGACGGCGGCCGGGGTGGCGCCCGCCGGGTTGGTGGCGGTCTGCTCGCGGCCGATGAGCCCGACCGTACGGGTCTCGGAGCCGCCCAGGCCGGGGTAGCTCTCGCCGGTGGCGCCGCGCAGCCGGGCGCGGCCGTCGGTGCTGTCGACGCCCCCGGTGCGGCTGATGCGGAACGCGGGGCCGGTGTCGCCGCCCTCGCGCTCGTCCTCACTCCCGCCTTCCGTTCCGCCCTGCGGACCCTGCTGGCCCTGCTGGCGCTTGAGATAGTGGTCGAACCAGCCGGTGACGCGCTGCTGGACCCGCTCCGTCTCCTGGTCGCCGCCGTCGTGGCCGCCCGCGACCCAGTCGACGGAGACGGGCGCGCCGTTCTTCTCGATCTGCCGCGCCATGGCGTCCGCGTGGGAGAGCGGGAACAGGGAGTCGGTCTGTCCGGCGAGCACGAGCGTCGGCACGCCGATACGGTCCCCGACGGCGACGGGGCTGCGCCCCCGGAGCAGCTCCACGGCCGCCTCGTCGGGCTCCCCCGCGACGGCGACACGCTCGTACATCTCACAGATCGGCTTCTCGAAGCGTCCGCAGTTGGGGTCCTCGGCGGGCACCGGCGAGACCGGCCCGCTCGGTGCGGTCTCCCCCGGTGCTGCCTCCCCCGGTGCGGTACCGGCCGCTCCGTCGTCGCCCGGCGCGGGCTCGTTCTGTCCGGTGCCGCCCCGGCCGCCGACGCCTTGCTCGGTGCCGTCCTGGCCGCCGGTCCCGCCGTCCGGGGCGTCCTCCGCGGCCGGTCCCATGGCTGTCGGTACCGGGGTCGAGCCGGTGCTGAAGAAGATACCGGCCCAGAGCTTCTTGAAGACGCTGTCCGGGAAGAGCGCCTCCGACAGATCCCAGTAGGTGTTCTGCGGCGCGATGGCGTCGATGCGCTTGTCGTTGCCCGCGGCCAGCAGCGAGATGGCTCCGCCGTAGGAGGCTCCGGCGACGCCGACGCGCGGGTCGCCGGAGGCGTCCAGCTGTACCTCGGGCCGTTCCGCCAGCCAGTCGACGAGCCGTTCGACGTCGGCGACCTCGTTCTCCCGGTCGTTCAGCCCGATCCGCCCGCCGGACTTCCCGAACCCGCGCGCCGACCAGGTCAGCACGGCATAGCCGTCCCGCGCCATCGTCTCGGCGTACTGCTGCAGGTCCCTCTTGCTGCCCCCGAACCCATGTGCCAGCAGTACCGCCGGCCTGCGCTCGGACGCGGAGCCGGCGGTGAAGAAGGACGTGTCGATCCGTACGTCCTTCCCGTCGCCGCCCGCGGCCCCCGGCAGGAACCGGTCCTCCTGGTGCACGGGGGCCGGCTCGTCGCCGGCGGCTGCCCACGTCCCGCCGCCCGCGACGACGACTGCCGCCACCACTGCGGCGCCCAGCCGCTTGAGCCGCCGGGTCGACCGGGGCATTCGAAGATCCATGCTCTGAGCCTACGCAGCCGCGGCGGCGTCATTCCCCGCCGCTGGTCGGAACCTCCGCGCCTCTCCTGGTAGTAGACGAGGACCGCCCGTACCACGGATGCGGTACGGGCGGGTCCGGTGCGAGCGGGCTTACGGGCGCGGACGCACGGCCCGGTCGACGGCGCGTCCGCCCCGCGCGGGCTCGGGCAGTGCCCCGCGCGGGCTCGG
>DOWQ01000636.1 GCA_003519485.1 Streptomyces sp.
GTCGCCCGCCAGTCGGCGCTGGGCGCCTGCCCCTGCGGGCGGGACGAGGCGCTGGGCCGCATCACGGCGGCCCGCGCGGGCAGACCCGCACCGGCGGTACGGGCCTGACGGACCCGAGCCGGACCGCGGACACCGGGCAACGCGAACACGACCCCGGTCACTGGACGCCGGACCCCCGAGCCGGGGCCGGAGACCCCGACCCCGGACACGAAGAAGCGGGACCGAGCGGCCCCCTCCCGGCCGCTCGCTCCCGCTGCTCCGTACCGCCGTTCCCCCGACCGGCGGCCCCCCCCNNCATCCCCCCTTGCGTCCCCCGTACCCCCGTACCCCCCTGGTGGTCCCCCGGCCACCAAGCTCTCAGGCGACCAGCTCGCCGAAGGACTCCTCCGAGTCCCGGCCCATGCTGAGCGCCTCGTCGTCCCGCATCCGGCGCAGCGAGCGCCAGATGCTGCTCTTCACCGTTCCGACGCTGATGTCGAGGATGTCGGCGATCTCCGGGTCCGTGAGGCCCTCGTAGTAGCGCAGGACAAGCATGGTGCGCTGGAGTTCGGGCAGCCGCGCGAGGGCCTGCCAGAGCACGGCGCGCAGCTCGGTGCCGCGCATCGCGTCCAGGTCACCGGCCGTCTCCGGAAGTTCCTCGGTCGGGTACTCATTGAGCTTGCGCCGGCGCCAGGCGCTGATGTGAAGGTTGGTCATGGTGCGCCGCATGTAGCCGCCGACGGCGGCCTTGTCGCTGATCCGGTCCCAGGCGCGGTAGGTCGAGAACAGCGCGTTCTGCAGCAGGTCCTCGGCCGCGAACCGGTCGCCGGTGAGGTGGTACGCNNGTCGCGTAGAGGGAGGAACGGCGCTCCTGGACGTAGGCGGTGAACTCCGCCTCGGACAGGCTGCTCCGCTCCCCCGGCTGCTCCACCGAGCGTTCCCCCGATCGCTCAGCCGCGTCCACCGCGCCCGGAGCCGCGTCCCCCGCACCCCGAGCCTCGTCCCCCGAGCCCGGCGCCGCGTCCCCGTCCGCCCCGCTCCGGCCGGCGAAGGGACCCCCGTCGCCCCCCACGACCGCGTCGACCGCGTCGACCNNCGACCGCGTCGACCGCGTCGACCGCGTCGACCGCCACAGTGTGCTTCGACTGCTGGCGCTGACATTGACGCCCGGTGCCGCGAGCGCACCCCCGCCCGCTCACGGCACCGGACTTCTCTCCCCCGGATTCCGCCTGGGGATGTCCCCAGCTCCAGCCGACCGAGTGCAGGCGCGTCACAACTGCGCTGGTGGTCCCGCTGTGCAGTGTGTCCATGTCGCGCCCCCCGTCGGTGGAGCCTGCTCGGTTTCGGCTTCTCACCGGGCCGCTTTCCTGCCCGGTGAACATCAGACTGCCTCGCCAGTTTCATCGCGCTGTCCGGCGACTGTCACAGCCGTGTCACAGGGAAACGGGGGCCGTTACGACCCCGGGAATTCTTCGGCGGTCGAACTACCGGCCCTCCGTGGGCCAGAATGACCGACGTGCCTTTCCTGTTGCTGATCGAGGACGATGACGCCATCCGTACGGCCCTCGAACTCTCCCTGTCGCGCCAGGGCCACCGTGTGGTGGTCGCGGCGACGGGCGAGGACGGCCTGAAACTGCTGCGTGAGCAGCGGCCGGATCTGATTGTGCTGGACGTGATGCTGCCGGGTATCGACGGATTCGAGGTGTGCCGCCGGATCAGGCGCACCGACCAATTGCCGATCATTCTGCTGACCGCGCGCAACGACGACATCGACGTCGTCGTGGGTCTGGAGTCCGGCGCCGACGACTATGTGGTCAAGCCCGTGCAACCGCGGGTGCTCGACGCGCGCATCCGCGCGGTGCTGCGCCGCGGGGAGCGGGAGTCCAACGACGCGGCGACGTTCGGCAGCCTGGTCATCGACCGGTCGGCCATGACCGTCACCAAGAACGGCGGCGACCTGCAGCTCACGCCGACCGAGCTGCGGCTACTGCTGGAGCTGAGCCGCCGGCCCGGCCAGGCGCTGTCGCGGCAGCAACTGCTGCGGCTGGTGTGGGAGCACGACTACCTGGGCGACTCCCGGCTGGTGGACGCCTGTGTGCAGCGGCTGCGCGCCAAGGTGGAGGACGTGCCGTCCTCGCCGACCCTGATCCGTACGGTCCGGGGCGTGGGATACCGGCTGGACACGCCGCAGTGACCGGAACGCCCGGCCCGGTGCGCGGCTGGGCCGCGGGCCTGCTGCGGCTCACCAGCCTGCGGCTGCGGCTCGTGGTGGTCTTCGCTCTGGTCGCGCTCACCGCCGCCGTGTCGGCCTCGGGCATCGCCTACTGGCTGAACCGGGACGCGGTGCTCACCCGTACGCAGAACGCCGCGCTGAACGACTTCCGGCAGTCGCTCGCGGACAACACCGGCTCGCTGCCCGTGCAGCCGCCGTGCGACCAGCTGCAGGACGCCGCGGAGCGGATCGCGAACAGCGCGCAACGGTACGAGGTGGTGCTGGTCGACCGGTCGGCGGCGGGCGGCTCCTGCGCCGCGCCCTCCGGGGAGGGCGGCTTCACGCTGAGCGAGGTGCCCGAGTCGCTGCGTACTGCGGTGAACAAGGAACGCCCGGCGGACGAGGGCGACGGGCTGCCGTACCACCTGTACTGGCAGCGGATCACGCTCGACGGCGACCCGTACCTGGTGGGCGGCGTGAAGGTGATCGGCGGCGGCCCGACCGGCTACATGCTCAAGTCGCTGACCTCCGAGCGCGACGACCTGAACTCGCTGGCCTGGTCGCTGGGCATCGCGACGGCGCTCGCGCTGGTCGGCTCGGCGCTGCTGGCGCAGGCCGCCGCCTCGACGGTGCTGCGGCCCGTGCAGCGGCTCGGTGACGCCGCGCGGCGGCTGGGTGAGGGCAAGCTGGACACCCGGCTGCGGGTCTCGGGCACGGACGAACTGGCCGACCTCTCCCGTACGTTCAACTCCGCCGCGGCCTCGCTGGAGCAGCGGGTCGAGGAGCTGAGCGCGCGGGAGGCGGCGAGCCGGCGCTTCGTGGCGGACATGTCGCACGAGCTGCGGACGCCGCTGACCGCCATAACGGCGGTGACCGAGGTGCTGGAGGACGAGGTCGAGAGTTTTGACCCGATGGTGGCGCCGGCCGTGCGGCTGGTGGTGAGCGAGACCCGGCGGCTCGGCGACCTGGTGGAGAACCTGATGGAGGTCACCCGGTTCGACGCGGGCACGGCCCGGCTGGTGCTGGACGACGTGGACGTCGCCGACCTGGTGACGGCCTGCATCGACGCGCGGGCCTGGCTGGACGCGGTCGAACTGGACGCCGAGCGGGGCAATGTGGCCCGGCTCGACCCGCGGCGGCTCGACGTGATCCTGGCCAATCTGATCGGCAACGCGCTCAAGCACGGCGGTTCGCCCGTACGGGTCTCGGTCCGTACGGACGCGGAGTCCCTGACGGTGGAGGTCAGGGACTTCGGGCCGGGCATCCCCGAGGAGGTGCTGCCGCACGTCTTCGACCGCTTCTACAAGGCGAGCGCCTCCCGGCCCCGCTCCGAGGGCAGCGGACTGGGGCTCTCCATCGCCCTGGAGAACGCGCACATCCACGGCGGCGACATCACCGCGGCCAACGGTCCCGAGGGCGGCGCGATCTTCACGCTGCGGCTGCCCATGGACGCCGCTCCGCCGGAGCCGGACGACGACGCGACCGAGGACGCACGGGAGGCCGAGTGATGGCGCGGACCCTCCTGGAGGGGGCCCACCCCACTCCGCCAATCCCGGGCGCCGTGAACCGGAATTTCCCGAACCGGGCCCTGCCGAACCGGGTCTTCCCGGACCGGACACTCCCGAGGCGGACGCCGCTGGCCCGGACCTTGCCGGGCCGTACCCCGCTGGGCCGCGCCGCCCTGGACCGCGCCTCGCCGGGCGGTACGCCGCCGGGCGGCACTCAGCCGGCCCGTACGCCGCTGG
>DOWQ01000507.1 GCA_003519485.1 Streptomyces sp.
CCCGGCCCGGCGCACCAGGGGTGGCGGCCGGGCCGGGGCAGGCTCCGGGACGCACCGCCACGGGCCGCGAGGCCCGCGTCCGTACGGCCTCGCGGGCGTACGGCCGGCGCGTCCCCCGGGTCAGCTCAGGCGGAGCAGCTGGCCCGGGTAGATCACGTCGGGGGAGTCGATGATGTCCTCGTTCATCTCGTAGAGCTTCGGCCAGCCGCCCTTCACTTCCATGGCCTCGGCGATCTCGGAGAGCGTGTCGCCCTCCTGGACCTCGTACTTGCCGTTGACGAGCTCCACCTCCGACCTGTCGGGCCGCTCGGACTTCTCGTCCGAGGTGTCCCGCTCGCCGTCCTGGCCGGAGTCCTCCTGGCCGGAGACGTCCTGGCCGCCCGGGTCGACGTCGGCGGCGGGGCCGTCGGCCGTGAGGCCGCCCGCGCCGGCGCAGGTCCAGGCGCCGGGGCCCTGGAGGTCGAGCAGCCGCTCGGCGGTGGCGATCTGCTGCTCCTTGGTGGCCAGGTCGGCGCGGGCGGCGTACTGGGTGCCGCCCGCCGCCTCCCAGCTGGACTGGGAGAACTGCAGGCCGCCGTAGTGGCCGTTGCCCGTGTTGATCGACCAGTTGCCGCTGGACTCGCACTGGGCCACGGCATCCCAGGTGTCCACGGAGGCGGCGGACGCGGAACCCGCGCCGATGAGCGGAAGGGCGACCGCCGTGCCGGCGGCCCCGACGAATGTGGTGACACGAGTGGGCTTGGCAGGGCGACGGTGCTTGCCCTTGTGACCGGAACGCATCATGGACATCTCCTCACCGACGCCTGCGAGGTGAGCTGTCGGGTTCGGGCTGTGAGTCACCCTGCCAAATGCTCCCGCACTGGGCTTCACCCCAAGCCTTCGGTCCGTCGGGACGGTCCACAGGCGGCTTACCTTGGGTCCCCCGCTCCTGCCTACGGCGCTTGCGCGTCTGTTATGTCCTCCGGCCACCGGCAGGATTCGGCGTGATGGTCGGCGGTGCCCGCAGCGGCGAGCGATAAGACGTTAAGCACACTGGGGGTATCGACTCAAAACCCGACATACCGGGCCATGCTCCCCCGTTCGGCTCTCTTTCGCCGCTGTCTTCGCAGGTCAGCCGCTACGGGACCACCGGCCCGCCAGAACACCCAAGTTCATCCGATGAGATGCACTTCCGGGCGCGGCGGGCCGCTCCAAATCCCCCCGGATCACTGCTCGCTGACGGTCAGATCGAGACGCTGCCCGGGCAGGATCAGGTCCGGATCGCCGCCGACGACGCTCTCGTTGGAGTCGTAGAGCTCGGTCCAGCCACCGGCGACCGAATGGTCGTCAGCAATCGCTGACAGGCTGTCACCGGGGCGCACCGTGTAGGTGTCGTCGCCGGCCTCCTGGGAGCGGTCGCCGGATCCGTCGCGGGAGGCGCGGTCGCCTGAACCGCTCTCCCCGGCGGGCGCGCCGCCCTGCTCGTCCTGCGCGGGGCCGCGGTGCTTGCCGCTGCCTTCGGCCGGCACTTCCGTGCCGTCCGGCTGAGGTGCCGTCGTAGCGGAGTCCCCGCCGGGCTGCGTGGCGTCCGGCTCCTCCAGCGGATCGGTGTCGCCGTTCTTGTCCGTGTCCCCGGAGCCGGAGCCGGAGTCCGAACCGGAGTCGGCACCGGTCTCGCCGGTGGAGCCGGAGTCGTCCGAAGTCCCGCCGTCCACGGGGAGGTCCTCGGGGAGCGTGGTGTCCTCGGGCTCCGGAGTCGTCGTGCCGCCCGGGTCGACATCCGGAACGACTCCGTCCAGCGTGAGTCCCGCATTCACGGCGCAGCCCGGCCAGGCCTCCGGGCCCTGGGAGGCGAGCACCTTCTCGGCGACGGATATCTGCTGCGAGCGGCTGGCGAGGTCCGCGCTCGGCGCGTAGTCCCGGCCGCCGTACTCCTCCCAGGTGTCCTGGGTGAACTGCAGCCCGCCGTAATAGCCGTTGCCGGTGTCGGCGCTCCACATGCCGCCGCTCTCGCACTGAGCGACCCGGTCCCAGGTGTCGGCGTCCGCGGCCTGCGCCCCGGAGGCACCGAGCAGCGGCATCGCGATGCCTGCTCCGGTGATGCCCGCCGTGACGAAGATCGCGGGAGCCTGACGGGGGCGGCGGTGTTTACCGCTTCCGGAGCGCATGGGGGGCCTTTCGAACGACGGACGATGGGCGGAAGTTTCGCCGAAGATAACCGGACCGGACGGCTGTCACAAGAAGATGTAGTGGAGATCACGCATAGATCACGTTTGACTGAGCGTTACATTTCACGCCGCCCGAACTCCACCGGAAGCGTCCGCAGGCCGCGCATGATGAGCCCGCCGCGCCATCGCAATTCTGCCGGGTCGGCGGCGAGTTGCAGGTCGGGAAGCCGACGCAGCAGGGTGGCCAGCGCCGTCTGCCCCTCCAGCCGGGCCAGCGGCGCACCCAGGCAGTAGTGGATGCCGTGGCCGTATCCGAGGTGCTGGTTGTCGGTGCGGGAGAGGTCGAGGGTGTCGGGTTCCGCGAAGCGCTCCGGATCCCGGTCGGCGGCGGCGAGCACGACCAGCACCGGCTCACCCGCGTCGATGCGCTGCCCACCGAGAGTGACCGGGACAGTCGCGTACCGCCAGGTCGCCAGCTCCACCGGGCCGTCGTAGCGGAG
Organism: Streptomyces sp.; assembly: GCA_003519485.1. Taxonomy (GTDB): domain Bacteria; phylum Actinomycetota; class Actinomycetes; order Streptomycetales; family Streptomycetaceae; genus Streptomyces. The sequence continues at coordinate 2,648 of DOWQ01000507.1, forward strand.
CAGTTCCTCGACCCCGGTGGCCAGCAGCTCCGTCTCACCCGCGGCCAGGGAGCGCTGGAGCCGGCCGCGCTGTTCCGGGTTGCACAGTAGGGCGAAAAGTCCGTTTCCGACTAGATTGACCGTAGTTTCGAAGCCGGCGAAGAGCAGGATGAAGGCCATGGCGGCGACCTCGCTCTCGGTCAGCTGCTCGCCGTGGTCACTCGCCCGGATCAGCCCCGAGATCAGGTCCTCGCCCGGCTCGGCGTTGCTGCCGAGCTCGGCACGCTTGCGGTGGATCAGCTCGGCGAGGTAGTTGCGTATCTTCTTCACCGCGCGGCCCACGCCTCCGCGCGGGCCCTTGTCCTGGCCCGCCTTCACGTGCCGGAGCATCATTGCGGCCCAGTCGCGGAAGTCGTCCTGGTCCTCGCGCGGCACGCCCAGCAGGTCGCAGATCGCGTAGATCGGCAGCGGGAACGCGAACTCGTGGATGAGGTCCGCCTCGCCGCGCTCCGCGAAGGAGTCGATCAGCTGGTCGGTCAGCTCCTGCACGCGCGGCGCGAAGGCGGCGACGCGGCGCGGGGTGAACGCCTTCGCGACCAGCCGCCGCAGCCTGGTGTGGTCCGGCGGGTCGATGTTCAGCAGGTGCGTCATCAGGTCGGCGTTGCGCTCACCGGGGATACCGGTCCTGCCCTTGGCGTGCGCCGTCCCGGCGTGGTGGACCGGGTTCTTCGACAGCCGGCCGTCGGCCAGCGCCTGCCGGGCGTCGGCGTACCGGGTCACGAGCCAGGCATCGACTCCGCTGGGCAGCGTGGTGCGGTGCACAGGGCTGTGCTCGCGCAACCAGGCGTACGCCGGGTAGGGGTCGGCGGCGAACTCCCAGGTGAACAGCTCGGGCGGGATCGGGGCTGCGGTTTCCTCGTGCACCCCTCGACCGTATCCGGCCGTACGGACACCCCGTCCCGCCCGGCCGTGGTGCGGGGCGGGGCGGGGCGGTGGAGCGCGCGACGGGCGCGGGGGCGGGGGAAGGCAGGGCCGAGGGAAGGCAGGGCCGGGGGAAGGCAGACGGAGCGGAGGCAGACGCGGGGCGGCCCGGGGCCCTCGCGGCCCCGCGCCGTACGGG
>DOWQ01000508.1 GCA_003519485.1 Streptomyces sp.
GGGGCAGGCCCGAGCCGGCGTAGCCCGGCCGGCCCGCCGCCGCGCCGGAGCCGGCCCGGCCGGGTTCCGGCGCGGCGGCCGTACATGCCTGGCACGCCGCACATGCCGTAATGCACGCCGCACCGGCGGAGACGTCAGCGCGGTGGCCGCACCGGGCTGGTGTAGTGGTCGGCGACCACCCGGGCCATGGCGCCGTTCCGGTCCGTCCGTACCTCCTTGGCGGAGAAGAAGACATGGCCCCGCACCTGCGGGAAGTCCTCGGCGAAGGTGAGGTGCCGGGACAGCTCGGCCGGGTCCTGCCAGGCGGCGGGCTGGGCCGGGTCGCCCGCCTTGTAGAGCGCCTCGCCGATGTAGAGGTCGACCGGGGTGCCGCGGACGGTCTCCGCCCACCAGGGCACGAGCGCGGCGTAGTCGGCGGGGCTGAAGCCGATGTTCCAGTAGACCTGCGGGACGATGTAGTCGATCCAGCCCTTCCGCACCCACTTGCGGGTGTCCGCGTAGAGGTCGTCGTACGTCTGCACCCCGGCGCGGGTGTCGGAGCCGGTCGGGTCCGTGGCGCGGTTGCGCCAGACGCCGAACGGGCTGATCCCGAAGCGCACCAGCGGCTTGGCCCGCTTGATCCGGACGGCCATCTCGCGCACCAGCCGGTCGGTGTTGTCCCGCCGCCAGGCAGCCCGGTCGGGGAAGCCTCCGCCGTACGCCGCGAACGCCGCGTCGTCGTCGAAGACCTGCCCGGTTACGGGGTACGGGTAGAAGTAGTCGTCCCAGTGCACGGCGTCGATGTCGTAGCGGCGCACCGCGTCGAGCATCGCGTCCTGGACGAAGCGGCGCACCTCGGGGAGGCCGGGGTTGTAGTAGAGCTTGCCGCCGTACGGCACCACCCAGTCGGGATGGACCCGGGCCGGGTGGTCCGCGACGAGCCGGGACGGGTCGGTGTGGTTGGCGATCCGGTACGGATTGAACCAGGCGTGCAGCTCCAGGCCGCGGCGGTGCGCCTCGCGGACGGCGAAGCCCAGCGGGTCCCAGCCGGGGTCACGGCCCTGCTGCCCGGTCAGATACTGCGACCACGGCTCGTACGGGGACGGCCACATCGCGTCGGCGGTCGGGCGGACCTGGAACACGACCGCGTTGAGCCGCCGCTGCACCGCCGTGTCGAGGAAGCCCGTCAGCTGGGCCTGCTGCTCGGCGGCCGGCAGGCCCGCCCTGGAGGGCCAGTCGCGGTTCGCGACCGTCGCGAGCCACATGCCCCGCAGCTCCGGCCGCCCGACCCGGCCGGTGGACCCGGCGTCGCCGCCGGTGGTGGAAGTGGTGGCCGCGGCGTCGCCCGAGGCCAGCAGCGACAAGCCCGCCGCGGCCGCCGCTGTGAAGTGTCTTCGGCTGATCCGTCCCATGATCCCGCCCCTCTCGGCGCCAGTGTCTCCGGCCCCGGGGAGAGCATTCCCGCCCCGGGGCCTTCGGCACCCCGAAGCGACGGGTAACGTCTGAGGGCGAGCCGGTTGCCGGGAACATCGGCGGCCGGCCGGCCCATGAAGATCAGCGAAAGGCACGATGTGACCGACATCGAACGCGTCGGAGTGGTGGGCTGCGGCCAGATGGGCGCCGGTATCGCGGAGGTCTGCGCCCGGGCGGGCATGGACGTCATGGTCGCGGAGACCACGGGCGAGGCCCTGGAACTGGGGCGCACCCGGCTGAGCAACTCCCTCGGCAAGGCCGCGGACCGCGGCAAGATCACCGCCGAGGAGCGGGACGCGACGCTCGGCCGGCTGAGCTTCACCACCGACCTCGGGGAGTTCGCCGACCGGGATCTGGTCATCGAGGCCGTGGTGGAGAACGAGCAGGTCAAGACCGAGATCTTCCAGGTGCTCGACCAGGTCGTGACCCGGCCCGACGCGATACTCGCCTCGAACACCTCCTCCATCCCGCTGGTGAAGCTGGCCGTCGCGACCTCGCGTCCCGACCAGGTCATCGGCATCCACTTCTTCAACCCGGCCCCGGTGCAGAAGCTCGTCGAGCTGATCCCGGCGCTGACGACGAGCGACGAGACGATCAAGCGCGCCGAGGAGGCCGTCAGCGGCATACTCGGCAAGCACGCGATCCGCGCCCAGGACCGCTCGGGCTTCGTCGTCAACGCCCTGCTCATCCCGTATCTGCTCTCGGCGATCCGGATGTTCGAGTCGGGCATAGCCAGCCGTGAGGACATCGACAACGGCATGGAGATGGGCTGCGCCCACCCGATGGGCCCGCTGAAGCTCGCCGACCTGATCGGACTGGACACCGTCGCCTCGGTGGCCGACTCGATGTACCACGAGTACAAGGAGCCCCTGTACGCCGCTCCCCCGCTGCTCCAGCGCATGGTCGACGCCGGCCGGCTGGGCCGCAAGACGGGCTCCGGCTTCTACGCCTACGACGTGTAGGGCGCCCGGCTCGGCACAGGAGCGAACAGCCCGGCACACGGGAGCGGACAGCGGTCCGCCCCGTTCGTCATGACCGTACGAACGGGGCGGTGGGCCGCGGCTCAGGGGAAGGCTCACGGCCCGATCCCGAGGTGGCTCTCCGGACCTCTGCCGTTGAATCAATCACGGATCGGCGGCGCCCGGGGAGCGTGTGCGTGCGCCCGGTGCGGGTGCGTCGTTCACACGGGGTGTGCGGTGGCCGCGTCTCAGGCCCCCCGCTCGGCGGCGAACGGGCCGCCGGAGCCGAAGGCCAGGGCGGCGAAGCGTTCGCCGATGCGGCGGTGTGTCGCGGCGTCCGGGTGGAGCTGGTCGGGCAGCGGCAGTTCGGCGAAGTCCGCCTCGCCGTAGAGGTCGCGGCCGTCGAGGTGGTGCAGGTTCGGGTCGTCGGCCGACCGCTGCTTCACGATGCGCGCCAGTTCGTCCCGGATGACGTTGAGGGTCAACTTCCCGCCGGCCCGCTCAGCGGGGTCGCCCGCGGCCCGGAACTGGAGCCTTCCGGCGCTGAGGTTGCTGAAGTCCGGGACGCTCGGGCCGGGGGTGTCCTCGTGGATGGGGCACAGGACGGGCGAGACGACCAGCAGCGGAGCGGTGGGGTGGCCCTCCCGGACGGTGTCGAGGAAGCCGTGCACCGCGGGGCCGAAGGCGCGCAGCCGCATCAGGTCGGCGTTGACGAGATTGATGCCGATCTTGACGCTGATCAGGTCCGCGGGGGTGTCGCGCAGGGCGCGGGCGGTGAACGGGTCGAGCAGGGCGCTGCCGCCCAGGCCCAGGTTGGTGAGTTCCACCCCGCCGAGGGAGCCGGCCAGCGCGGGCCAGGTGGTGCTGGGGCTCGCCGCGTCGGAGCCGTGGCTGATCGAACTGCCGTGGTGCAGCCACTTCCTGCGGCCCTCGTCCGGCACGGCCTCGACGGGGGCGTCGGTGCGCAGGGCGACCAGCTCGGTGATCTCGTTGTACGGCAGCCAGATCTCGACGTCCTTGACGCGGTCGGGGAGGCCGGCGAACCGGACGGTGCCGACCGGGCCGGGCCGGGTCTCCGCGGACCCGGTGGTCATGTCCATCATCAGGACATTGCCGCCGGTCACACTGGTCTGCCCGGCCAGTTTCCCGTCGACGAGCAGGTCGTACACGCCGTCGGGGCGGGGCGGTGCGCCCAGGTAGGCGTTCTTGGTGCGGAGTGCGTCCAGCTCGACGGCGGTGGCCCGGGTGCGGAACGCCAGCCGTACGCCCGAGGGCTGGGCCTCAGCCATGGCCAGCTGTCCGTCGGCGCTCTGCGCCCGGGCCCGGGCGGGCAGCCGGTGCGGCAGCACCCCGTGCTCGGTGCGCTCCAGGTCCAGGGCGCCGCGCAGGAGGTCCGTGGTGATGGGCGTGGTGACCGGCGTGGTGAGCCAGTCCGCCGCCGGGGCCGACGTGGGTGCGCCGGGGGCATCGTCGGGTCGGTCCTTCATGGTTGCATTCTGCTGGTCGGACACATGTTCCGCCCAATCCTTTTCCGCCCCGCCCGCTCGTGGGGGCGGCAGAATCTAGCCGAACCGTATGTGATGCAGCATCAGCAGCGCGGCGGCCATGTTCGCGGCCGGTACGTCACCGCGCGCGACCATGTCCGGCACCAGCTTCAGCGGCACCCACTCCCGGCGGTCGGACTCGAAGTCGTCCTCGGGGTGCCCGATGTACTCGGCCTCGTCCGACCAGTAGATGTGATGCCGGGCGTCGGTCAGCCCGTTCGACGGCTCGACGGACAGCAGGTGCCGGAGCCGGCCGGGCCGCCAGCCCGTCTCCTCCTCCATCTCGCGCGCCGCGGCGGCCGCGATGTCCTCACCGTCCTCGACGACGCCGGCGGCCAGCTCCCAGCCGTAGGTGCCGGTGATGAAGCGGTGCCGCCACAGCAGCAGCACCTCATTGGCCTCGTTGAGAGCCGTGGCGACCGCGACCGGGCGGAGCCGTATGAGGTAGTGGTCGAGATGCCGTCCGTCGGGGAGCTCGATGTCGGCCAGATTCACCCGGAACCAGCGGTTCTCGTACACGGTCTGCTCTTTGAGATTCCGCCATCGCACGGGTCAGCCGCCTTCCGCCGTGTAGCCGGCCAATTCGGGGGCGGACCCGCGCTCACAGCGGGACGCGCAGCGCACTGTCGATCAGTTCGGCCGCCTCGGTGGTCGCGGCGCACTTGCTGGCCACGAGATGCTCCCGTACCGCCCGGAGCCGGTCGCGGAGCCGCCGCGACTCCATGCCGCGCGCCTGCTCCGTCATCTCCACCGCGGTGGCCACGGCCCGGTCGGTCTCGCCCCGGCGCAGCTCGATCTGGGTCAGCATCGCAAGCCGGTGCACCCGTCCCCGGTCGTGCGCCGGGGTGTCGACCGCCGCCTCGGCGTGCTCGCGGGCGGCGCCGAGGTCGCCGAGGCTCAGCAGCGCCTCCGCCACCTGGACGTTGACGAGGCCCGGCTGCACATAGCCGGTCTCGGCCGGCTCCTGGCCGCGCCGGATGTACTCCGCCTCGTGCTCGGCCCGGCCGATGCAGTACAGCGCGCTCTGCCCGTCGCCGAGTCTGGCGTACGCCTTGGCCTGCATGGCGTACAGATCGGCGGAGAGGGCCGGGGTGATGTGCGGGCCGGCCGCGCGCAGCGCCGATTCGGCGAAGGCCACGGCCTGCCGGTACTCGCCCATGAACAGCGACTGGTTGACGAGCAGGGCGATGGTGTACGCACCGAGCCCGCGGTCCCCGCTGGCCTTCGCCAGCCGGAGCGCCTGGTGGAAGTAGCGCTGCGCCAGGCCGTGCGCGTCGGAGTCGTACGCGCAGATGCCCGCCACGGCCACCAGCCCGCCCGTCGCCCGGTGCAGCTGCCTGCCGGTCTCGTCGCCGTAGCTGCCGCGCAGCAGCGGCGCCGCCTCGGCGTTGAGGAAGCCCACGATGCGGGACCTCGTCGCTATGCCGCCCGCCTTGCGGTACATCTGCTCGTAGTGGGCGCGGGCGGCCCCCAGCATCTCGATGTCCGACCGGCTGACGCGGACCTGCCCGTGCCGGGAGACGTCCGAGTCCTCCGGCGGGTTCTCCCACTCCCATACGGGGATGACGGCCGGGGTGCCGGTGACCGCGGCGGCGCCGACGACATGGGGCCGCTGCTGCTCGTCCGACCGCCACAGCGCGGTGGCGCGGTCGACGAAGCCGGCGAGCGGCGTGCCCGGCATGTGCCCCGCGCCGCCGGGCGAGCCGAGGCCGATGTCGTCGAGGGTGAGGGCGCGGCCCAGCCGCTCGCCCAGCACCTCGCAGATCAGGTCCGGCACCTGGCCGCGCGGCCGCTGGCCCTTCAACCAGCGGGCGACGGCGGTGTGTTCGTACCGCAGCGTCATCCCCCGGGCGCGCCCGGCCTCGTTGACGTGCGCGGCCAGCCCGGCGTGCGAGATGCCCGCGTCGTCGAGGACGGCGTCGAGCAGGGTGTTGGGCTCCATCGTGCCCTCCCGGTGTGCTCGGGTGGCCACAGAGTAGTGGAGCCCCCGGCGCACGGGGTGTGAACCGGCCACGGGACAGGCCGGCGACGCGCCCCCCACCGGGGCCCTCACGCTCCTGCGGGCTCGGCGGAGCTGCTTCACTTCGCGGGCGGCTGCAGGGCGTCGAGGCGGGACAGCTCGTCCTGCGAGAGCCGCAGTGCACCGGCGGCCACGTTCTCGCTCAGGTGGACGGGGTCGCTGGTGCCCGGAATGGCCAGCACATGCGGTCCACGCTGCAGCGTCCACGCCAGCCGGACCTGCGCGGGCGTGGCCCCGTGTGCCCGCGCGACGGCGAGCACTTCGGCGTCACTCGTGCCACCGGCACCCGCTTCGCGTCCATCGCCGGCGATCGCGAAGAACGGCACGAACGCGATGCCCTGCTCACCGCAGCTGTCCAGTAGGCCGTTGACGTCCGCGAGTCGGTGGTCGAGACCGTACCGGTTCTGCACGCAGACCACCGGCGCGATGGCCCGGGCCTCAGCGAGATGCTCGGGGGCGACGTTGGAGATGCCCAGGTGGCGGATGAGGCCGGCCTCGCGCAACTCGGCCAGTGCCCCGAAGTGTTCGGCGATCGAGTCCTGGCTCATCCTGCGCAGATAGACGACATCGAGGTGGTCGCGGCCGAGTTGGCGCAGGTTCTCCTCGACCTGGCCGCGCAGCTGCTCGGGCGTGGCCGCGGAGATCCAGTCGCCCGACGGGCCTCGCGCGGGCCCGACCTTGGTCCCGATGACCAGGTCATCGGGGTACGGGGCCAACGCCCGGTTGATCAGCTCGTTGGCCGAGCGCAGGGGTGAGAAGTAGAACGCGGCGGTGTCCACGTGGTTCACCCCGAGCTCGACCGCGCGGCGCAGCACTCCGATCGCGGTGTCGCGCTCGATCGGGGCACGGTCGGAATTACCGCTCATGCCATTGCCCGTCAGGCGCATCGCGCCGAAGCCGAGCCGGTTGACTTCCCGGTCGCCGAGCTTCCAGGTTCCCGCGGCCGCCGCGGAGATGCTCTCGGACATGGTGCCTTCCCTACGATTTCGGAGCGCCCGGAAAGAGCGCGCTGATGCCGGCTGCGGCGGGCGATCCGACCCGCCCTCGGGAGGATCACCGCGGTGCGCCGCCGCTGAACCTCGGAGTATGCGGGCGCGGTCACCACGGCGAGAAGGCGGGGGACGCGCGGGAAAGGTCACACGACGAATCCGTCAACCCCCTGGTTCCGGGCCACCGTTGCGCGGGACACGGTGCGGCTCGGGTACGGGGCTGGGCTTGCCGGTGAGCACACCAGCGGATCGCCGCGCCGGGCACGGGTCTTCCGTGCCCGGCCCGTGGCGGGCTCAGACGCGCGCGGGCTCCTGCGCGGCGTCGGCGATCCTGCGGAGGACGGCGGGCAGCTGCTCGGCAACCTCGGCGTCGTCCTTCGGGTGCGTCTCGGCGAAGCGGACGACGGAGCCGGGGATCGAGAGCTTGACGTCCTCCAGGACGGTGCCGCCCGCGATGCCCACGGTCTTGCGGGTCGCGTCCTGCGCCCACACGCCGCCGTACTGGCCGTACGCCGTGCCGATGACCGCGACCGGCTTGCCGGTGAAGGCGCCGGCCCCCATCGGCCGGGAGTACCAGTCGACGGCGTTCTTCAGGACGGCCGGGATCGTGCCGTTGTACTCGGGCGACAGGAGGAGGAAGGCGTCGGACCGCTCGGCCGCCTCGCGGAACTTCACGGCGGCGGCGGGGACGCTGCCCGGCGCGTCGATGTCCTCGTTGTAGAAGGGGATGTCCCCGAGACCCTCGTAGACCTCGACCTCGACACCCTGGGGGGCGAGCGAGACGGCCGCTTCGGCGAGCTGGCGGTTGTGCGAGCCGGCGCGGAGGCTGCCGACGAGGGCGAGGATGCGAACGGTCATGAGGGGCTCCTGGGGACGGGACGGGCGAGTGGAAGACCAAGCGGACCGTGGTCCGGTACCCATGTCTAGCACATGAACCGGACCCTGGTCCACTTACCTCTTTCCGCGCTACCCTTGCGGCATGACCCCGCCGCTGTCCTCCACGTCGCTCCCGGCGCCGTCGCCGTGTCCGCAGCTCCCCATGGCCGGCGACGGGGCCCCGGCGGAGCGAGCCGACGCGGCACGCAACCGGGTCCGGCTCCTCGACGCCGCCGCCCGGCTGGTGGCGGAGTTCGGCGCGGAGCACGTCACCATGGAGGCCGTGGCCTGCGCCGCCTCGGTCGGCAAGGGCACCGTCTTCCGGCGCTTCGGCGACCGAGTGGGGCTGATGCTGGCGCTGCTCGACCACGCGGAGCTCGAATACCAGCAGGGTTTCCTCTCCGGGCCCCCGCCGCTCGGGCCCGGGGCGCCGCCGGTGGAGCGCCTGGACGCCTTCGGCCTCGCCACCATCCGACACCTGACGAAATACCTCGACCTGTACCTCGAGTCCGAGCAGTGCCGGACGCGCCGCTATGCCTCCCCCGCGCTCACGGTCCGCGGCACCCACATCGCCGCACTGCTGCGCGAGGCAGGCGTCACCGGCGACATCGCGCTTCTCACCGAGGCGCTGCTCGGCTATCTGGACACGGCTCTCATCAACCACCTGCGCAACGAGCGCGGGATGCCCGCGGAGCGGGTGGAAGCCGGCTGGACGGACCTCGTCCGCCGCCTGGCACACTGACGGCCGCCCGGCACCACTGAGCACCGACGGTATGCCGTCGGGATCGGTGAGCAGCTCCCACACCCGCTCGCCGGACGCGGCGGTCCGCCGAGCAGGTGCCACCGACATCAGCCCCGCACGCGCCACCGCACCGCCCCCCGGACACGCCGAAGGGGTGGCCCGGAATCATCCCGGGCCCCCCCTCTCGACTCTGTGCCGGCCGGCCTCGGCCCGCACGGCCCGCGGGCCGTGAAGACGTGGAGCCGTGCAGCCGTTACGCCCCGCGGAGCGTGGCTCCCGTGCGGTCGGCCGCCACCGCGACCGCCGCGTCACGGGCCGCGGTGGCCTCCTCGACGGTCAGCGTGCGGTCGGCCGCGCGGAAGCGGAGCGCGTAGGCGAGGGACTTGCGGCCCTCGCCGAGCTGTTCGCCGGTGAAGACGTCGAACAGCCGCAGCGACTCCAGCAGTTCGCCCGCGCCTTCGCGGAGGGCCGCCTCGACGTCGGCCGCGGCCACGGAGGCGTCCACGACCAGGGCCACGTCCTGGGTGGCCACCGGGAAGGTGGAGACACTGGGCGCCCGCACCGGGCCGGTCACGGCCTGCTCGAGACGGTCCAGGTCGATCTCCATCGCGCAGGTGCGCTCCGGCAGCCCGAGCTTCTTGACGACCCGGGGGTGCAGCTCGCCCGCGTTCCCGACGAGCGTCTCCTCGCCGTCGACCAGCGCGAGGAGCGCGGCGCAGCGGCCCGGGTGCCAGGGCGCGTGCTGGTCCTGGCGGACGATGAGCTCGACGCCGGCCTCGCGGGCGACCGTACGGCCCGCCTCGACGGCGTCGGCCCACTGCACGGCGCCGGCCGGACCCCACCAGCCGGCCTGCCGGCGGGAGCCGG
>DOWQ01000281.1:0-189 GCA_003519485.1 Streptomyces sp.
CCCGCCGGACCGGCCGCGGCTTCCGAACCGGCCGGAACCCCCGGTCCCGCGCTGGGCGCGCTGACGCTCTTCCGTACGGGCGGCCGGCGCGCCTTCGAGATGGCCGAGGCCGGGGCCGTCGACCGGATGTCGCGGCATCTCGCGCTGGCCCTCCGGTTCCCCGGCCCGGCCGGCTCCCCCGGCCGGCCG
>DOWQ01000281.1:230-4090 GCA_003519485.1 Streptomyces sp.
GACGTGCATCTGGGAGATGCCGAGCTGCTCGGCGATCCGGCTCTGCGTCATGTCGCAGAAGAACCGCATGTAGAGGATCTGGCGTTCGCGCTCCGGCAGCCGGCTGAGCTTGGGCTTGATCGCCTCACGGTCCACGATCAGGTCGAAGCCCGGCTCGGCCTTCCCGAGGGTGTCGACGAGGGCGTAGCCGTCCTCGGAGCCGGGGAGTTCCGCGTCCAGGGACAGCGGGGTGTAGCTGTCGAGGGCCTCCATGCCGAGGAGCACATCCTCCTCGGGCATGCCGGTGTGCTCCGCGACCTCGCGGATACTCGGACCTCGTCCGTCGAGAGTGGTGGACAGCTCGCGGTAGGCGACCCGGACCCGGTTGCGGAGCTCCTGGACCCGGCGTGGGACGTGCAGGCCCCACATGTGGTCCCGGAAGTGCCGCTTGACCTCGCCGACCACGGTGGGGACGGCAAAGCTCTCGAAGGCGGTGCCCCGGTCCGGGTCGTACCGCATCACGGCCTTGACCAGGCCGAGCGCGGCGACCTGCTGGAGGTCCTCGATCGATTCGCCGCGGTTGCGGAACTGCCGTGCCAGCCGCTCAGCCATCGGTATCCACGCGCTGACGACCTGCTGGCGCAGGGCGTCCTTCTCGGGCCCGTCGGGCATCCCGGAGAGTTTCCGGAAGTCGGCGGCGGTGTCGGGGGCGTCGTCGTGAGGGTGCCTCGAACGAGGCCGCTTGGTCTGCGCACGTACGGTCGTCATGAGGAACAGCTCCCATGGACGGGTGATCTTGGTTTCACCGCGGGAACAGCCACGCCGTACGGGCCGAGAGACGCTTCGGGGCCGCAGACAGAGCTGCTCCCACGGGCGTGCCTACGGTCCTAAGCACGATTTTCGCTTGCCCTGGGGTCAGCGGCACAAACACGGCCGTCCGAACCTCGCGGGCCGGCGGCGGGAGCCCGCCGGAACAGGTTCCGTCCTCATGCTCCACCAGGTCCGGCGGACCCGCGACCGGAGACTCCGCCGTGCGGGGCGGCGGCCGTGCGGCACCGGGTGAGAACGGCGCCCGGCCCGGTGCTGGCGCGCAATTCGTGCGCGTCCGCACCGGGCCGGTACGAATCGGCACGGGTCGGTACGGCTCGGCCCCGACGGGCCGGCGGGCTTCGTCGAGGTGCCTCGGCGGACGTTTCTCCGCGGCGGCTCGGGCGGCCGGGCAGCGGCCGTCAGTCGTTGGTCGGCCAGTGGCCGGTGAGGCGGCGTACGCCCTGGGCGCCGCCGCGCTCGATCGCCGCCCTGACGCCGCCGACGACGGCACCGCGGAGGACCGCCGCCGGGAAGACCTCCCGCCAGGTGTGGTCCGGGTCGGTGGGGTCCGGGGCCTCCTCCTCGCCCGAGATCCACTTCCAGAGCTGCTTGTAGACCGCGCCGGCGACGACACCGCCGAGCAGGCCGATCGCCATGCTCAGCAGCTTGTACAGCATGCTGCCCACGGTCAGCCCCTCCCGCTCTCGGCCCGCCTGCCGCGCACCGCCAGCACGACGAGCAGCAGAACCACGCCGCCCGCGACCGCAAGGACCCCCGGGGAGGCAGGCCCCGGGGCGTGCTCCCGTACCTCCGCGGCCCGGGCCCTGGCCCGGGACCTCACATCCGCTCGGGCCACCAGCTGCTCCACGGTGTCGCCCAGCCGCTCCCGGGCCCGGACCACCTCGCCGCGCAGCTCCTCGGGCGTGCTCGTCATCGGTGCGCCCTCTCCTTGATCCGCTCCACATCCGTCCGCATCCCGGTGATCGCCTCCTGCGGCGCCAGCGGGGTGGCCCGGCGGGTCTGCTGCTTGCCCAGCAGCGCCAGCACGGCCGCCGCCAGGAAGAGCGCCGCCGCGGCGATCAGCCCGGCCGCCCAGACGGGCAGCACCAGGGCGAGCGCGGCGATGCCGGCCACCAGCAGCGCCTGGCACCCGAGCAGGGCCACGATGCCCGCGCCGCCGAACAGCCCGCCGCCGACACCGGCACGTTTTCCCTTCCGGGTCATTTCGGCCTGTGCCAGCCGTAGTTCACCTCGTACCAGGTCGGACAGCTGCTCGGCGGCCTGCTTGACGAGGTCGCCGGCCGACGGTTCGCGGACGCCGGATGGTCGCCGGTTCGCGGTCGAGGTCACTGTCGTTCTCCTCCGTCGTGAACATGAGGTCCTCATAGCGGCCCAGTGCGAGGATGAGGCCGAGCATGGCTATGGGTATGAGTACGGCGAATACCGCCATGGCCCTGGTCCTTCCCCTGGGGAACAGTCACGCTCAGTGACGAACGTCACGGGCCATCGCGTCGAGTTACCGTTCCCAACAGGGCCAAACCGGACTTTTTCACTTCTGTCGCTCTTCTGCTGCTCCGATCCGGGGTAGGCCGGGAGCGGGGCATGGCTCGGGCCCGGGATCCCTGGGAGCCCGGGCCCGAGCCTTCCTGCCACCCCACTCATGGCCGCTCCGGCCGGGGTCCGGGTCCCCCGGGCCGTGCCGCCGAAACACCCCGCCGCCGGACGGGGTCCACCGCGTCAGCACTCCCTGGCCCGCGCGCCCTCCCGGGTCCGCCCGGCGGACACCTGCCGGCGCGGGTGCCGCCGCAGGTACTCGCCCTCCAGCTGGGCCATCCGGGAGTTGTGGGCGTCCAGCGCGTCCGGCGAGCCGTGCAGCAGCGTTTCGTGCCGGGTGCGATGGACGGTCTCCAGCTCCTTGAGCAGCTGCCGGTCGTCGAGGTCACCGGGGGCGACCCCGCCCGGCCGCCGGCCTCCGTCCGCCATGTCCTCCATGAGGGAACTCCCTTCCCATCGGCTGCACAGCACCTGCGCGGCGCCTGTCGTCTCCTCGGGTACCCCGTCCGGTACCCGCCGTGCCGGGGTTTTTCCCGCGCACCGTTCCTGATCGGAGCGCGACCGTGTTGCCGTGAATCCTTCGGGTACCCGGTCCTGACCACCGATACAGATCAGTTCGGAGGAAGCAATGGAACTCGCATTCCTCAATCCGCTCGTGGAGCGCCCCGGCCCTTGGGCATCGGTCTATTTCGACACCTCCCGCGCCTCGCAGACGGCCGCCGCGGAACAGCGGCTCGCCGCCCGTGAGGCCCGCGACGAGCTGGCCCGGCAGGGCGCCGACGAGCGCACCTGCCGCGTCCTCCACGAGGCCCTGGCCGCGCTTCCCCGCAGCGGCGCCCCCGGGCAGGCGCTCTTCGCCACCGGCGGCGAAATCGTCCTGAGCGTCGCGCTCGGGGAGCCCCCGCCGGCCGGCCCGGAGGTGAGCTGGTCCGCGCTGCCGCACCTCGGACCGCTGCTGGAGCACCGCCGCGAGGACCCGTCGTGCCTGATCGCGTACATCGACCGGACGGGTGCCGACTTCGAACTCCGGGACGACTACGGCCACAGCTCCGCCGGCGGGCTCCAGGGCAGCCAGCAGTGGCCGATGCACCGTACGGGCTCCGCCGACTGGTCCGAACGGCACTTCCAGTTCGCCGTCGAGAACACCTGGGAGCACAACGCCGGGGAGGTCGCAGCCGCCCTGCGCGAGGCCTGGCAGGAGACCGGCGCCGAGATGCTGCTGCTCGTCGGCGACGCCCGTGAACGCCACGCGGTACGGGACCGGCTCGCCGAGCCGCTGCGGTCCGCCGTCGTCGAGGCGGAGCACGGCAGCCGCGCCAGCGGCTCCCGCACCGGGCAGCTGGACGTGGAGATCGCCCGGGCCAGGGCCGAGTACGTGCACGAGCACACGGCGGAGACGCTGGACCGGTTCCGCGCGGGCCGCGCCCAGGCGGCGGGCTCCGCGGTGCACGACGCGGCCGAGGGCGTGCCGGCGCTGGTGGAGGCGGCACGCGAGCACCGCATCGGTGCGCTGATCG
>DOWQ01000155.1:0-193 GCA_003519485.1 Streptomyces sp.
CCCGGCCGGCAGCCGGGGCCCGCGACGGCGGAAGGGCCGGGCGGCGTCGAGCCGCCCGGCCCCTCCGGGGTGCGGGTCCCTCAGCAGGCCACTGCCGTGCCTGCCGCGCCCACTTCTCCCGCTCCGCCTACTTGACCGCGTCCAGGGCGTCGGTGAGGCCAGCTCCGTAGAAGCCGTTGGAGTTCGTGCCGCC
>DOWQ01000155.1:247-10094 GCA_003519485.1 Streptomyces sp.
GCGGGGAGGCCATCGACGTGCCCGCCATGTAGCCGTAGCCGCCGCCCGGCAGCGGGCCGAGGATCAGACCGCTGGTCGCCGGTGCATCCGGGGCCTGGTAGCGGGTGCTGTCGCCACCCGGGGCCGCGATGTCGATGACGCCGTCACCGTAGTTGGAGAACGAGGACTTGAGGTCCTTGGCGCCGGTCGAGGCGACGGTGACCACGCCCGGGACCTGGGTCGGGATGTCCAGGCACTCGCTCGGGTCGATGTCGCGGTCGCCCGGGGTGGTGTCGTTCGGGCTGGAGTCGTCGAGGATCGAGTCCGAGGCGAGGTCGAAGTTGGAGTTGCCGGCCGCGGCGACGTTCACCGCGCCCTTGCGCTCCGCGTACCGGGTGGCGCGGCTGATGGACTCCAGCAGCGCCTTCTGGTCCGGGTCGTCCTTGCAGTTGAACATCCACGGGTCGACGTAATAGCTGTTGTTCGTCACGTCGACGCCGTGCTCGGCGGCCCAGATGAAGCCGCAGACGACGGCCTCGGTGTAGAAGAAGCCCTGCTCGGTCGAGACCTTGATGCCCGAGACCTTGACGCCCGGGGCGACGCCGGTGACGCCGATGCCGTTCTTCGCGGCGGCGATCTCACCCGCGACGTGCGTGCCGTGCGGGCTCTCGTTCTCGTTCGGCCGCCAGGCGCCGTCGCTGGTGTCCGGCTTGCCGGCCACGCAGTTGACGGACGCGTCGCGGTCGAAGTTGGGCGCGATGTCGGGGTGGGTGTCGTCCACTCCGGTGTCGATGACGGCGACGGTGACCTTGTCGCTGCCGAGCGTCTTCTTGTGCGCCTGGTCCGCCTTGATGGCGGGCAGGTCCCACTGCAGCGGCTGCAGCGGGTCCTCGTCCTCCGCGGCCTGCGCCGTGGCGGCCCGCATCTGCTCCGGCGTCAGCTCCTGCGGGGCGCCGATGTCAGTGGTGGTCTGGGCGGGCAGCGGCGCGGTGCGGGTGGCACCGGCCGACTCGACGCCGCGTACCTTGCGGATGGTCTCCGCGAAGCCGGTGTTCGTCGAGTGGACGACGATGACGCCGATCTGGGCGTACGTCTGTACGACCTCGCCGCCGGCCTTGACGATCGCCTTCTGCACCTGCTCGGCCGTGCCCTTGCCGGGGCGCGTGTTGACCACGTAGCTCAGCGACTCGCCCTCGGCGGCGGCGGCCGAGGCGGTGCTCGTGCCGCCGTCGAGGGGGGCGGCACTGGCCGACCCCGGGAGGAGGGCGAACGCGGTGGCCAGGGCCACGCCGACGGGTATGGCGGCGGCTCGGCGGGACCGGGCGGGGCGCGGCGTCATGGGATCTCCACTTCGTCGGGAAGACAGGGTCGGGGCGTGCGGGCCGGACGGGAACACCGCGTCACTTCCTGACGGCGTCGAGGGCGTCGACGATGCCGTAGCCGTAGAAGCTGTTGACGTGCTGGGTGCCCTCGCACTCGGCGCTGATCTCGCCGTTGCCGTCCGGGTCGTACGGTTCGGTCGGGCAGCCCGGGTTGTCGGCCTGGGCCTTCATGAGCCACTGGATCTCCTGCGGGCTCGCCTCCGGGTGCTCGCTCTTGAGCAGCGCGGCGACGCCGGCGACGTGCGGGCCGGCCATCGAGGTGCCCTGGAGGTAGGCGTAGTCGCCCTCCGGCATGGTGGACAGGATCCGGCCGTCCTTCGCGGGGAGCTCGGGCACCTGGTACTTGTCGCCGCCCGGGGCCGCTACGTCGATCTGACCGAGCCCGTAGTTCGAGTAGTACGACTTGAGCGACTGCACGCCGGTCGCCCCGACCGTCACGACGCCCGGCAGCTGGGTCGGTACGTCCAGGCACTCACCCGGGTCGATGGTGCGCTCGACCGGGGAGGAGTCGTTCGGGCTGGAGTCGTCCACGATCGCGTCGGACGCCAGGTCGAAGTCGGAGTTGCCCGCCGAGGCGACGTTGACGGCGCCCTTGCGCTGGGCGTACTTCGCGGCCCGGCCGACCGCGTCCAGGATGGCTGCCTGGTCGAGCTGGTCCTCGCAGTTGAACATCCACGGGTCGACGTAATAGCTGTTGTTCGTCACCTCGACGCCGTGCTCCGCGGCGAAGACGAAGGCGCAGACGACGGCCTCGGCGAAGAAGAGGCTGTTGTCCGCCTGGCTCACCTTGATCGAGGAGAGCTTCACATTCGGCGCGACGCCGGCGACACCCACGTCATTGCGGGCGGCGGCGATCGAGCCGGCCACGTGCGTGCCGTGGTAATCGTCCGTCGTGTACGGGCGCCAGGCGCCCTTGGAGGTGTCCGCGACGCCGCCGACGCAGTTCGCCGACTGGCTCCGGGAGAAGTTCGGGGCCAGGTCCGGGTGGGTGTCGTCCACGCCCGTGTCGATGACCGCGACCGTCACCTGACGGCTGCCCGGGTTGATCTCCGCCGCCTTGTCCGCCTTGATGGCGGCGATGTCCCATTGCAGGGACTCCAGCGGCTCCTGGCCCTGCGCGGCGGCCTCGGAACGCAGCGCGGCGCGCGGCTCCTGGACCATCTCCGGCTTGCCGACCTCGGTCGTACCGGAGGCCTGGAGGGGGGCGGTACGGGTGGCGCCGGCCGACTGCACGCCCTTGACCGCCCGGATCCGCTCCGCGAAGCCGGGGTTCGTCGAGTGGACGACGATCACGCCGATCTTCCGGTGGGCGGTCACGACCTCGCCGCCTGCCCTGGCGATGGCCTTCTTCACCCGTCCGACGGTGCCCTTGTCGGTCGCGGTGTTCACCACGTAGGAGAGCTCGGGACCGTCAGCGGCGGCAGCGGCGGCAGCGGCGGACGCGGGCGCGGCCTGCGGAGCGGCGGTGGCCGCCCCCGGCAGGAATCCGAGGGACGCGGTCAGCGCGAGCCCGACGGGCACGACGAGCGCGCGCGAGCGTCTGGACCGGAGATGAACCATGGGTTCTCCACATCATCTGTGAGACCGTCCACGCGCGGGTCGCGCATGAACGGGTACATGACGACGGAAGCTAGCGCCGAACAGCTGACCTGATCAATCGTTTCCGGTAAATAGTCAGATTTAGTCTTCCCGTTGGTCCGCTTGGCGGAGGAAAGACCGGATCGTGCTGCTAGTTTCACCCGTCCGGGGGATGGACATGCGAGCCGCACGGTGGGTCGTCGTCGTTGGATTGTCCGGGCCCGACCGAGCCCGTGGCGGGGGCGGGCCGGGCGTGGGGGGAGTGGTCTCAGGCCGACGGCAGCTTCACGCTCTGACAACGAGACGGGTGTGCCGGGGTGTCGCCGCATTACGGGAGATCTTGCGAATTTCAACCACTCCCCCTGTTGTTACTCGTTGCAACGTGCCTAACATGCCGTTCCGGTGGCGTCGTGACCCCCGTCACCCCGCAACCATTAATCCGTCTCAGTCGCAACCATTGGAGAATTCGTGGCCACCGCATCACCTCCGCCCGAGGGGAAGTCGGACCAAGTGCCGGACACCCCCTCCGACACGACGCCGTACCGGGAGACGCAGGAGAGCGCAGAATTCGCCGATTTGCGTCGAACGCACCGGACTTTCGCGTTTCCGCTCACCATTGCCTTCATCAGCTGGTATCTGCTGTACGTCATGCTGTCCAATTACGCGGGCGGCTTCATGGGGACCAAGCTCTTCGGCAACATCAACGTCGCCCTGGTGTTCGGATTGGGTCAGTTCCTCACCACGTTCCTGATCGCCTTCTGGTACTCCCGCCACGCGGTGGCCAAGCTCGACCCCAAGGCCGACGCCATCCGGACCCGTCTGGAGGGTGACGCATGATGAACTCCCTGTCCCTGGAGGGGGCGGCGTTCCTCGCCGCCAAGGACGCCAGTGATCACCGTGTCCTGATCATCAGCCTCTTCGCCGTCTTCGTCGTCGGCACGCTCGCCATCACCGTCTGGGCCGGCCGGCAGACCAAGGACGCCACCGACTTCTACGCCGGCGGCCGCTCCTTCACCGGCTTCCAGAACGGCCTGGCGATCTCCGGCGACTACATGTCCGCCGCGTCCTTCCTCGGCATCGCCGGCGCCATCGCGCTTTTCGGATACGACGGCTTCCTCTACTCGATCGGCTTCCTCGTCGCCTGGCTGGTCGCCCTGCTGCTCGTCGCCGAGCCGCTGCGCAACTCCGGCCGCTTCACCATGGGCGACGTGCTGGCCTTCCGGATGCGGCAGCGCCCGGTTCGTACCGCGGCGGGCGTCTCCACCATCGTGGTGTCGATCTTCTACCTGCTGGCGCAGATGGCCGGCGCGGGTGTGCTGGTCGCGCTGCTCCTCGGCATCACCAGCGAGGCCGGGAAGATCCTCATCGTCGTGCTCGTCGGTATCGTGATGATCCTCTATGTCGCCATCGGCGGCATGAAGGGCACCACCTGGGTGCAGATGGTCAAGGCGTGCCTGCTGATCGCGGGCACTCTGGTGATCACCGTGCTGGTGATGATCAAGTTCAACTGGAACATCTCGACGCTGCTCGGCGCGGCGGCCGAGAACAGCGGCATGGGCTCCGCGTTTCTGGAGCCAGGTCTGAAGTACGGCGTCGACGCCATGACGAAGCTCGACTTCATTTCGCTGGGCGTCGCGCTGGTGCTGGGCACAGCGGGCCTGCCGCACATCCTCATCCGCTTCTACACGGTTCCGACGGCCAAGGCGGCCCGTAAATCGGTCAACTGGGCGATCGCCATAATCGGTGGCTTCTACCTGATGACCATCGCCCTGGGCTTCGGCGCGGCGGCGGTGCTCACCCGTAAGGAGATCACCGACTCCAACGCGGCCGGCAACACCGCGGCCCCGCTCCTCGCCCAGGAGATCGGCGGCGGCGCGGACTCGGCCGGCGGCGCGATCCTGCTCGCGGTGATCTCGGCGGTCGCCTTCGCCACGATCCTGGCGGTCGTCGCCGGGCTCACCCTGGCCTCCTCGTCCTCCTTCGCCCACGACCTCTACGTGAACGTGATCCGCAAGGGTCAGGCCACGGAGAAGGAGGAGATCCGGGCGGCGCGTTGGGCGACGGTGGGGATCGGTGCCGCAGCCGTCCTGCTCGGTGTCTTCGCGAGGGACCTGAACGTCGCCGGGCTCGTCGCGCTGGCCTTCGCGGTGGCGGCCTCGGCCAACCTGCCCACGCTGCTCTACAGCCTGTTCTGGAAGCGGTTCACCACCCAGGGCGCCCTGTGGTCCATCTACGGCGGCCTCAGCTCCTCGGTGCTGCTGGTGCTCTTCTCGCCGGTCGTCTCCGGAGCGCCGGGCTCGATGTTCCCGGGCGTGGACTTCCACTGGTTCCCGCTGTCGAACCCCGGTCTGATCTCGATCCCGCTCGGCTTCCTGCTCGGCTGGATCGGCACCCTCGTCTCCAAGGAGGAGCCGGACGTGCAGAAGTACGCGGAACTGGAGGTGCGCGCGCTGACCGGCACCGGCGCCCACTGAGACACCGCACGCCGAGGTGTGGGACGGCCCCGACCGCGGAG
Source organism: Streptomyces sp. (assembly GCA_003519485.1). Classification (GTDB taxonomy): domain Bacteria; phylum Actinomycetota; class Actinomycetes; order Streptomycetales; family Streptomycetaceae; genus Streptomyces. The sequence goes on from DOWQ01000155.1 coordinate 5,702, forward strand.
ACGTACCAGCGAACCGTTACTTCAACGAAGTGTTGAGTGTCGGACCCGTCGCGTACGCTTCAGTGAATGGAGCCTGGGGCTTGGCCGCAGGCCGAGTCCACAGGAATTCGTGGGAGGGGCCGCCACCATGCTCATCGACACCTTCGACAGGGTCGCCACCGATCTGCGCGTCTCGTTGACGGACCGGTGCAATCTCCGGTGCACGTACTGCATGCCGGAAGAGGGCCTGGAATGGCTGGCCAAGCCCGACCTCCTCAGCGATGACGAGATCGTCCGGCTGATCGGCATCGCCGTCACCGACCTCGGTATCGAAGAGGTCCGCTTCACCGGCGGCGAGCCACTGCTCCGCCCCGGGCTCACCGGCATCGTCGCCCGCTGCGCCGCCCTGGAGCCCCGCCCGAAGATGTCGCTCACGACGAACGGCATCGGCCTGGAGCGCACGGCCTCGGCGCTGCGCGAGGCGGGGCTCGACCGGGTCAACGTCTCCCTCGACACCCTGCGCCCCGACGTCTTCCAGCGGATGACCCGCCGCAAGCGCCACCACGACGTCCTGAGCGGCCTGGAGGCGGCCCGCGCCGCCGGACTCACCCCGGTCAAGGTCAACACCGTGCTGATGCCGGGGCTCAACGACGACGAGGCCCCCGACCTGCTGGCCTGGGCCGTGGAGAACGACTACGAGCTCCGCTTCATCGAGCAGATGCCGCTCGACGCCCAGCACGGCTGGAAGCGCGACGGCATGATCACCGCCGGGGACATCCTGACGAGCCTGCGCACCCGCTTCGACCTCACGCCCGAGGGGGAGGACGAGCGAGGCTCGGCCCCCGCCGAGCGCTGGGTGGTCGACGGCGGGCCCGCCCGGGTCGGCGTCATCGCCTCCGTCACGAGGCCCTTCTGCCGGGCTTGCGACCGCACCCGGCTCACCGCGGACGGTCAGGTGCGCACCTGCCTGTTCGCCCGTGAGGAGTCCGATCTGCGCGGCGCGCTCCGCTCCGGCGCCTCCGACGCCGAGGTCGCCGGGCTGTGGAAGACGGCGATGTGGGGCAAGAAGGCCGGTTCCGGCCTGGACGACCCGTCCTTCCTCCAGCCGCAGCGGCCGATGTCAGCGATCGGAGGCTGACGGCCCCGGCTCCTGCCAGTCCGCGAGCGGCACCACGTCCTTGAGGAAGCCGCGGGCACCGAGGAACTTCGACAGGTGCTCGCGGTGCTCCTCGCAGGCCAGCCAGGTCTTGCGTCGGTCAGGGGTGTGCAGGCTGGGATTGTTCCAGGCCAGCACCCATACGGCGGCGGCCCGGCAGCCCTTCGCGGAGCAGACCGGGGCCCCGTCGGGGGAGTGCGCCGCGCGGGGGGAGAGCGAGAGATCCTCGGGGAAGTTCACCCGTCAACACTAGGCCAGACATGGCGACGCCGGGCAGCCACGGGGGGAGCCGCCCGGCGTCGGTCCGTCGCCCCGACGGGGGATGCGGAGCGCGTACGAAGTATGGCACGGAGGGTAGGGACCGGTGCAGCGGAACCACATGATTGATCTGAGCTTTTCTTGAGCTTGGCGGACAAGAACCTTGCGCCGATCCGCCCCGCGGTCACGCCGGTCCGGGACCCCGCGGCCGGCTGCCGGATGGGCCCCCTGCTCCCGGCGGCCCGGGGACGGGCGCTTCCGGTTCCCCCTCCGCCTTCTCGACGCCCGGGCCCTTCTCCAGCATCGGCCGGGTCGGGGTCGTGAGATAGGTGGAGGGCAGGGAAACGGCGTTCTCCCGCCCGGCGTTGGCGAACACCACGGCGATGTACGGCAGCAGCAGGCCCAGCACGAGCGCGACGACCGCGACATGCCGTTCAACATCCCACAGCGTCGCCGCCAGGACGACCGACACCGTCCGCACGGACATCGCGATCACGTAGCGCCGCTGCCGGGTCCGCACGTCCTCGTCCAGCCCGCGACGAGCCGCGGTGATCCGGAAGACCTCCGCATCGCTCCGCTTCCGCATCGCGTCCACCACCCGATTCCCCGCCGGTGCTGCCCAGTCCCGCCTTCTCCACGGTACGCCGCACCGGCCCGGTGCCGGAGGCAGGGTACGACTCCCGGCGGCGGGTGGTCTGCGGCGGAACGCGTACCCGTCTGTCCGACATGCGCCGTAGCAGAACCAGGCGGACACTGGCGGTATCCGTGCACACAGTGCCGTACGAGGAGGTATCCGATGAGCTGGTTGTGGGCCATTGTCCTGGGGCTTGTCCTGGGCCTGATCGCCAGGGCGCTCATCCCCGGAAAACAGAACATCCCACTCTGGCTGACCGTCATCTGCGGCATGGTCGGCAGCATCGTGGGCAACGCCATCGCGTCCTCGGCGGGGGTGGATGCGACGAGAGGCATCGACTGGTGGCGGCATGCGTTCCAGCTGGGCGGAGCGATCATTCTGGTTGCCCTGGTGAGCCCGCTCTGGGCCAAGATGAAGGGCAAGAAACAGCACCGCCAGCGAGCCTGAACCGCGGGCGGCCCGGGCGCGACGAGCGCGCCCGGCCTCTCGCCATGTTCCGGCCCCGCTCGCCGGGCCGCCGAAGGGGCACAGGCGCCGGGGGCCCACGTCGCCCGCGCCCACAACGACTTGAACGCTGAGGACGACGGGAGGGGTCGGGGCCGCAGGAGGGGGGTCCGGAACAATTCCGTGTATNNCGGCCGTAAATATGCGGTGGAGGCCCCCCTCCGGAGGACAGGGCCCCGGCACCCGTACGACCGCGAACCCGCACGACCGGCCGCACGACGCGGAATCGACCGGACGACCGGGCGACCGGATCGGACGACCGGGCGGGACCGTACCGGCCGGACGCCCGTACGGCCCCCGGGAGCCCTCTACAGCCCCTCGAGCCGGGCCAGCTTCCGCCCCGCCTTGAGGTACACACCGGCGGAACCGGCGCTGATCCCCGCCTCCGCCAGGGCCTCGGCCACGACCTCGCCCAGCGGGCGGATCGCCGCGGCCTCGCCGATGACGACCGTCTGCTGGCCGCTGTCGGTCTCGATCACCAGCCGCAGACCGTTCTGCTTGGCGAGCCTGCGGGCCGCCGAAGCGCTCTGCGCGAACTCCAGCACCTTGGTCAGCACCGTCGCCACGGTCTCCGCGCCGTGCTCCCCGGTGTCGACAACCGGAAGCGCCTCCACCTCGGTGAAGCTCTTCTTCGAGAAGTGCGCCACGAAGCCGGCCCGCGCGTTCATCGCCGCCGGCACGTCGTACAGCACGGCGACGACCTCACCCGCGAGCACCTTCTTGAGGTCCATCGGGTGCAGCGACCGCTCCTCGACCCGGGACAGCGCGAGGACGACCTCCGGGTCCGTCCACTCGGTCCAGGCCTTGAGGTACGGCTCCATCAGCCGGTCCGGAATCGACATGATCTTGCCGAAGACGTCGTCCGCGGTGGCCGACAGTCCGACGTAGTTGCCCTTGGACTTGGACATCTTGGCGCCGGTGCCGTCCGTGCCCTCGATCAGCGGCATGGTGACGACGAGCTGCGGCGTCTGCCCGCGCAGCTCCATCAGCTTGCGGCCCATCTGGAGGTTGAGCAGCTGGTCGGCGCCGCCCAGCTCGAGATCGCACTCCAGTGCGACCGAGTCGAGGGCCTGGGCGATCGGGTAGAGCAGTTCGGAGATGGTCAGCCCCGAGCCCTCGGCCAGCCGGGTGCGGAAGTCCTCGCGCTGCAGCAGCTGCGAGAGCGGCACCTGGGAGAGCAGGGCGAGCAGCTCCGGGAAGGTGTACGGGGCGAGCCACTCGCTGTTCTGCCGGAAGCTGACCTTCTCGAAGTCGAAGAAGGGCCGCAACTGGTTCTGGTAGCCCGCCAGATTCCGGGAGATGTCCTCGTCGGTGAGCGGCGGGCGCTCCGCCGTACGGCCCGAGGGGTCGCCGATCTTGGCGGTGAAGTCGCCGATGAGCAGCGTGACGTCGTGGCCCATCCGCTGGAAGCGGCTGAGGGCGATGACGGGCACGGCGTGGCCGAGGTGGATGTCGGCGGCCGTCGGGTCGATGCCCAGCTTGATGTGCAGACCCTTGCCACCGGCGTGGCGCTTCTCGATCCGCTCGGCCAGTCTGTCGGTGCCCGGCAGCACCTCGACGGCGCGGGCGGCGATCAGCTCGGCCTGTTCCTGCGCGGCCAGGTCCGACAGGTCCAGATAACGCCTGGCCTTCGTCTCCGTGAGCAGCTGCTCGACGGCCTTGTCGGAGGAGAGGTCCTGCGCCAGCAGCTCGCTGGTGCGAGCGACGGAGTCGCCGAGGCGTGTCATCGTGTCGTTCCTGGGATCGAAGCGGACAGGTCGTGGGGCAGTCTATTCGGCCCGCGTCACCCACCCGGCCGCCCCGGCCCTGCCGGGGCCGGTCCGCCGCGGTCCGCGCCCGGCACCCGCGCCGGCCCGGCACCC
>DOWQ01000446.1 GCA_003519485.1 Streptomyces sp.
CGCTTCCGGGCGCCGCCGACGGCGGACACCGGCGCCCGGTCCGGCAGCACCGAGCCCTTCGGGACGCGACCGCCGTGGCGCAGCCCCGTCAGCGGATGCCGGCCCGGCGCAGCCGCCGGCCCAGGTCCCCGGCCACCTCGGTCAGCAGCTCCGCCACCCCCAGCACGTCCTCCTCGGTGACCTGTTCGGTCGGCATCGAGCAGCTGATCGCGTCGGTGGCCGGGATGCGGTACGGGACGACGGCGGCGGCGCAGCGCACCCCCGGGGTGCCCTCCCCGGACTCCAGTCCGTAGCCCCGTTCCCGGGTCTCGGCGCAGGCGGCGTGCAGGGCTTCCGGCGTGGTGATCGTCCTCGGGGTGAGGGCGGCCAGGGTGTCCGGCATCAGACCCGTGACCTCATCGGGGGTCAGCTCCGCCAGCAGGGCCTTGCCCAGGGCGGTGGCGTGCGCCGGAAGGGTGCGGCCCACCCGGGAGACGAGATGGGCGGAGCGGCGGGATTCCCGGGTCTCCAGATAGACGACCTGGTCGCCGTCGCGGCGGGCGTAGTGCGCAGTGAAGCCGGTCTTGTCGCGGACCGTCTCCAGGGTTGCGGTTGCGTACGGGATCACGGGGTCGCGGTCGAGATAGGCGGTCCCGCAGATGAGGGCGCGTACCCCCAGTCGGTAGCCGCCCGCGCCGTCGATCTCCAGCCAGCCAGCCTCGTGCAGCGTGCGCAGCAGGCCGTGCAGGCTCGACCGGGGCACTCCGGTCATGCCGTGCAGATCGCCGAGGGTCAGCCAGGACTTGTTGGCCGCGAAGGTTTCGAGCAGATCCACGGCCCGGCGCGCCGATTTCACCCCGGCCTGCTCCGCGCCGTTCCCGGCAACCGGGATGGCGGTCGATCGCGGCATGGCTGCTCCTCGTCAGAACCGTTGACACGTGACGCCGGTCATATTAGCTTCCCCGAACATCATTCAAGTTTACGAACTCAATTCGCACTACTGGCTCTATTCATATATGTGAAACCTGAGAGGGGCTGCACCGGTGCATGTACTCGACTGGACCGTGGTGTGCGGATATTTCCTGGTCATGGTGGCCATCGGCTGGTGGTCGCACCGAAGGGTCCGGAACGTCAAGGACTTCTACACCGCCGACGGGAAGATGCCCTGGTGGCTGGCCGGCATCTCGCACCACATGTCCGGGTACAGCGCGGTCATGTTCGTCGCCTTCGCCGGGGTGGCGTACACCGACGGTGTCACCGTCTACTTCTGGGCCTTCGCCACCATCGGCATCGGAGTCGGCATCGGCAGCTGGGTGTTCGCCGCCCGCTGGAACCGGCTGCGCTCCCGGCTCGGCGTCGCCTCCCCGCTCGAGTACCTGGCCCAGCGCTACAACATCCCGACCCAGCAGGCGCTCGCCTGGAGCGGAAGCCTGCTGAAGGTCTTCGACGTGGCGTCCAAGTGGTTCGCGGTCGCGGTGCTGCTGAACTCCTTCGCCGGCGTCCCGCTGACACTCGGAATCCTGATCACCGGCACGGTCACCCTGCTGCACTGCACCGCGGGCGGGCTGTGGGCCGACGCTCTCACCGACTTCGGCCAGTTCCTCATCCTCATCCAGGGGCTCGCCGGGATCGTCATGCTCACCGTGGTGCTCGGCGAACTCGGCGGGATATCCGGCCTGTGGACCGTCTGGGACAGGCTGCCCGAGGGCCACCTGAGCCCCACCACCTCGGAATACACCACCGTGTTCCTGCTGGTGTACATCCTGGTGAAGACACTCGAGTACAACGGCGGTATGTGGAATCTGGCGCAGCGCTACATGGCCGCCCCGGACACCCACGCGGCGAAGCGGGGCGCGATGCTGTCGTCCGGGCTCTACCTGGTCTGGCCGCTGGTGCTGATGTTCCCGATGTTCGCGGCGCCGCTCATCGTCCCGGGTCTGGACGACCCGACCACGTCCTACGCCGTCATGGTGACCTCACTGCTGCCCGTCGGCCTGGTCGGCCTGGTGCTGGCGGGTTTCTTCTCGCACACCATGGCGATGGTCGCCTCCGACGCCAACGCCATCTCCTCCGTCGTCACCCGCGACATGCTCCCCGTCATGTGGCGCCGGGCGCGCGCGTTCACCGAGACGGAGAGCCTGCGGGCCGCCCGGATCGCCACCGTCTCCTTCATCTTGCTCAGCATGTTCGTCGCCACCCAGGCGCAGAACCTCGGCGGAGTGCTGTCCATCGTGGTCTCCTGGGTCGCCGCCCTCATGGGCCCGATCTCCATCCCGCTGCTGCTGGGCATGCTGCCCTGGTTCCGGCGCAGCGGCTCCCGTGCCGCGCTCGTCTCCTGGGCCGGCGGCCTGCTCACCTACGCCCTCGTCTACTACGTCCTCGACAGCTCGCAGACGGTCATCGTCGTCACCCCCATCCTGGTGTCGCTTGCGCTCTACAGCGCGCTCGGCTGGTTCCTGCCCGAGACGAGCGCCCGGACCGACGAGATCATCGAGACCATCGGCCGCGCGGACGACGACGACACGGGCGGCTCCGGCAGCCCCTCCGAGGGCTCCGTCGTCACCGTGTGACGCCGTGCCACCCGGACCCTGACCACCACACCAGAGGAGAGTGCAGAACCTGATGACCCAGCCCCGCACCGGACTGAACGGCCTGCTGGCCTTTCCGCTCACCCCCTTCACCGATGACCTCGAACTCGACCTCGACGCCTTCGCCCAGCACGTCGAGTCCCATGTGACAGCGGGCGCCGGCGCGCTGTTCGTCGGGTGCGGAACCGGTGAGTTCAGCTCGCTCGCCCCGGACGAGTTGGCCGCGGTGCTGCGGACGGCACGCGCCGTGACGGACGGGCGGATACCGGTGTGGGCCGGGGCCGGCGGCGGCGCCGCCACCGCGCGGGCCGGGATCGCGGCGGCGGAGGAGGGCGGGGCGGACGGCGTGCTGCTGCTCCCGCCCTACCTCGTCTCCGGGCCGGAGTCGGGGCTCGTCGGCCATGTCCGGTACGCGGTGGGCGGATCGAAGCTGCCCGTCGTCGTCTACCACCGGTCCACCAGCGTCTTCACCGAGACCGCCGCCGTGTCGCTCCTCGACATTCCGTCCGTGATCGGCATCAAGGACGGCCACGGCGACGTGGAGCTGATGAGCCGCATCGTCACCGCCGTCCGCGCGGCCGGCGGCCGGGGACGCGACTTCCTCTTCTTCAACGGGCTGCCCACCGCCGAGGTGTCCGCCCGCGCATACGCCGCCATCGGGGTCGAGCGCTACTCCTCCGCGGTGCACTGCTTCGTGCCCGAGATCGCGCAGCGCTTCCACCGGGCCCTGGGCGAGGGCGACCACGTCACCATGGACGCCCTCCTCGCCGGCTTCTACCTGCCGCTGGTCCGGCTCCGCGACGAGACGCCGGGCTTCGCGGTCTCCCTGGTCAAGGCCGCCGTCCGGCTGCGCGGCCAGAAGGTCGGCAGCGTACGGCCGCCGTTGACCGAACCGGACCCGGACCAGCTCCGGCGCCTGGAGAAGATCATCGACGACGGTCTGGACGTGCTGGCCGGGCTCGGGGGCAGCCGATGAGGATCCGCCGTGCCGCCCTGACCCCCGTCGCCTTCGCCGACCCGCCTCTGCTCAACGCGATGGGTGTGCACGAGCCGTACGCCCTGCGGAGCGTGCTCGTGCTGACCCTGGAGGACGGAATCACCGGGCTCGGCGAGTCCTACGGCGACGAGGCGTTCCTCACCCAGGCGCACAAGGTCGCCGCCGAGCTCACCGGCCGGGACGTATTCGACCTGCCCGGCCTGCGCCGGACGGTCGCCCGCGTCCTCGGTGGCGCCGTCCACGCCGACGAACACGGCCTCACCGGAGGCTTCTCCGCCGGGAAGACGCTCGCCAGCGTCTACTCGCTGTTCGAGGTGGCGGCCCTCGACGCACAGGGGCAGCTCCTCGGCCGCCCGGTTTCCGACCTGCTCGGCGGCCGGGCCCGTGACGAGGTCGAGTTCTCCGCTTATCTTTTCTACAAGTACGGCGCCCACCTCGACGGGGAGCCCGACGACTGGGGTGAGGTGCTCACCCCGGACGCCGTCGTCGAGGAGGCCCGGCGGATGACCGACGCGTACGGATTCCGCTCGGTCAAGCTCAAGGGCGGTGTGCTGCCGCCCGACCAGGAGACCGAGGCCGTCGAAGCCCTCGCCGACGCCTTCCCCGGCCACCCGCTGCGGATCGACCCGAACGGTGCCTGGAAGCCCGACACCGCCATCGAGGTGGCCCGCCGGCTGGACGGCGTTCTCGAATACCTGGAGGACCCGACCCCGGGCATCGCCGGAATGGCGCGCGTCGCCGAACGGGCGAGCATGCCGCTCGCCACCAATATGTGCGTGGTCGGCTTCCCCGACATCGAACCGGCGTTCCGCGGCGGCGCCGTCGGGGTCGTCCTCTCCGACCACCACTTCTGGGGCGGGCTGCGCGACACCCAGGCGCTCTCCACGACCTGCGAGTCGTTCGGCATCGGCCTGTCCATGCACTCCAACAGCCATCTCGGCATCAGCCTCGCCGCCATGGTCCACCTCGCCGCGGCCACCCCGCACCTCGGCTACGCCTGCGACACCCACTGGCCCTGGAAGTCCTCGGACGTGCTCGCCCCGGGCGCCCTGGAATTCCGCGACGGCGCCGTGAAGGTCCCGGACCGGCCGGGGCTCGGCGTCGAGCTGGACCCGGACGCCCTCGCCCGCGCCCACGAGACCTATCTCCGCTGCGGCCTCAGGAAGCGGGACGACGTCAGCTATATGCGCCGCTTCGTAGGCGCGTTTGAAGCAAATACGGAACGGTGGTGACCCGGAGCCGCCACCGGAGCCGCCCCCGGAACCACGCATGCAGCCGTCGACGTGACCGCTCACGGGGCCGTCGACGGGTCCGGCCCCCGTGGACGGTCGCGCGGCAGCCGTGCCCGGGACGGCGGTTGCTTCACTCGCGGGGGTTGGGCTTGAGGAGGGCGAACAGTGCGCCGAACGGGTCGACGAGCATGGCCAGCCGCCCGACGCCGGGCGCGTCCTCCGGGGGCATGATGACGGTGGCTCCGTGCTCGGCGGCGGCGGCGACGGTTGCGTCGCAGTCCTCCGTCGCGAAGTGGGGGTGCCAGTTGGAGATCGTCCCGGCTTCCAGATTCTGCGGCTGGAGCTCCATGATGCCGCCGTGGCCGGCGTCCGGACCGCCGCCGGCGGGCGAGGCGATGGTGTAGGTCACGCCGGGCATGGGCGCGTCCTCGAGGCCCCAGTCGAACACCGTGCGGTAGAAGGTCTTCGCCGAGGCCGCGTCGGTGGTGTAGAGCTCGGTCCAGCACAGGGCATTGGAGTCGCTCACCACGTCCAGGCCCTTGTTCTCGCCCGGCTGCCAGATGGCGAACTGGGCACCGGTCGGGTCGGCGAACTGCGCCATCCGGCCGAGGTTGAAGACGTCCATCGGGGCGAAGAGGACCTTGCCGCCCGCCTGTTCGACGGCCCGCGCCGTGGCGTCGGCGTCGGGGCTGTGGAAGTACACGGTCCAGGAGGGGTTCGCGCCCTCCTCGGTGAGCGGGCCGATGGCGGCCACGGTCCGCTCCCCGAGCTTGAGGAATCCGTAACCTCCGGCATCCGGCCCGGCGGACTCGAATTCCCAGCCGAACACGGCGCCGTAGAAGCGGGCGGCGGCATCGATGTCGCGCGCCTCGAGGTCGATCCAGATCGGCGAGCCCGGGACGTAGTCGGTCGTGAGCATGGCGGTGATCCTCCGGCATGAACGCATGGCCGCATCCGCATCCGCACGCCGGGGGCGGGGACCCGGACGGACGGTGCTTGCCTGGACGGTTCTCAGCATGGCAGCGACCACTGACAACCGCTCTCCGACGGACCGGCCACGCGGCGACCGGGGGCATCGGCCGAGGTGTCGCGGCGTACGGATGCCCGGAAACTCCCGGCCCCGCAAATTCGCTCGGGGCTGCAATCAGGTCAGTTCAGGTCGGATCCGGCCCGGTGAGCCGGGCCCCGTCTCCGGCGCGCGCGGGGCAGCGCGCGTCAGCGCCGGCTGTCCGGCGTCGGCCCCGTTATCGGCGTCGGCGTCGGGGGCCTTACGGGGGCAGCCGACGGAGCGGAGTCGGCCGTAACCGGCTACCGGCGGCACGTCGTGGCCGGGGCGCGGCAGGACCGGCACGTCATGGCGGGGGCGGTACAGGACCGGCACTCCGCCGAGCTCCCGTAGGTCCTGCCGGGAGTTCTCGTCCTCGGGGCCCTCGTCGGCGGTGGGGAGGGTACGGCCTTCCAGGGCGGCCAGAGCCCGTTCGAAACTCTCGCCGGTCGCCTGCATCCGTATCCTCGCCAGACGCTGCACCTCTTCGCTCGCCACGAGAGGAAGCATAGGTGTTCCGGCCGGTCGGCGGGGACGTCCCGCCGAGACCGGATCCGCAGTCACCTGCGGTCATGTCGTGGCGCTGCCGCCGAGCACGTCCGGACGGAGCATGGCGACGGCCGCGCGGGCGCCCGGACTGCGCGGCACCCCGGTCCCGGCGGCCTGTGCCCGCCCGCCTCACCCGGGCGGCGGAACGAAGCGGACGGATGTGGTCAGTCGCGGCCCGGGCGCGCGAACGAGCGGCCGTACGGGCGCCGGTGAGCGCGATCGGCCTCCGCCCTGCGACCGGCCGCGCCGTCCACCCGCCCGCCGGCGTCGGCAGCTCATCGCCTC
>DOWQ01000537.1 GCA_003519485.1 Streptomyces sp.
GGCCCGGCCGGCGGGCCTTCATCGGTGCTGGACTTCTGCTCGCTGGTCACCTCAGCAGGGTAGCCGCCGCCCCCGGCGCACCGCCGGGACACCCGGCCCGCTCCACCCCTGTCCCCGGCCGCCGCTCACCTGCGACCCGGGCCGCGCCCCGGTCGTCGGGCCCCGGGTGGCGGATGCTGACGGAAGATCCGGACTGCGCCGTATACCAGCAGGTAGGTAGTCTGCAGAGCATGCGCGCCCTCCTCGTGGTCAACCCGGCAGCCACCACTACCAGTGCCCGCACGCGGGACGTACTGATCCACGCCCTCGCGAGCGACCTCAAGCTGGAGGTGGCGACCACCGAGTACCGCGGGCACGCCCGCGACCTGGCCCGGCGCGCCGCCGAGAGCGGAGAGACCGAGCTGGTGGTGGCGCTCGGGGGCGACGGCACGGTCAACGAGGTGGTCAACGGCCTGCTGCACCACGGCCCCGATCCGGACGCGCTGCCGCGGCTCGCCGTGGTCCCGGGCGGCTCCACCAATGTCTTCGCCCGCGCGCTGGGCCTCCCGAACGACGCGGTCGAGGCGACCGGCGCACTGCTGGACGCGCTGCACAACGGAAGCGAACGCACGGTCGGCCTGGGACTCGCGGCCGGCACGCCGGGCACCGGCGACGAGGGAGTGCCCGCCCGCTGGTTCACCTTCTGCGCGGGCTTCGGTTTCGACGCCGGAGTCGTCGGCCGGGTCGAACAGCACCGGGAGCGCGGCAGGCGTTCGACGCACTCCCTGTACATCCGGCAGGTGATGCGCCAGTTCCTGGGTGATCAGCATCGCACCCGCGGCACGATTACCCTCGACCGGCCGGGGCAGGAACCGGTGAGAGAGCTGGTGCTCTCCATAGTCTGCAACACCGCCCCCTGGACCTACCTGGGCAATCGTCCGGTGTACGCCTCCCCCGAGGCGTCCTTCGACACGGCGCTGGACGTGCTCGGAGTGACCAGTCTCTCCACCCCCGCGGTGGCGCGCTACGCGACCCAGTTGCTCACCTCCTCACCCGAGCGCGGGCCTCGGGGCAAACACGCTGTGTCACTGCACGACCTGACGGACTTCACCTTGCATTCCCAGGCGCGACTGCCCTTTCAGATGGACGGTGACCACCTGGGATTGCGATCGAGCGTGACGTTCACAGGCGTTCGGCGTGCACTGCGTGTGATTGTGTGAGTGGAACCGCAAAAAGTCCTTTCACTCGAACGTTTAGACTGGCTTCCACCCCCTGGAAGTACGGCTGTGACAGAGGCGACACCAAGGAATCAAAAAAAACTTTCCAGAAGGGGTTGTATCCGTCGCCGAGGTTTGCGAGTCTCTTCATGGCGATCGGGACGGCCTGACACATGGCCCCCATGAGAGCCGAACCCCCTCCTCACTCCGCTGGGACCGCACCGGGCAACTGGTTGTCGGCCCCTTCCGTTGCGGAGGGATTCGTGAAAGCGTTCACATTCACAAGCAATCAGCTGGTATTACAAGGAGATGGAGCAGCCATGGACTGGCGTCACCGCGCCGTTTGCCGCGAGGAAGACCCCGAGCTCTTCTTCCCCATCGGCAACACCGGTCCTGCGCTGCTGCAGATCGAGGAAGCCAAGGCCGTCTGCCGTCGCTGCCCCGTCATGGAGCAGTGCCTGCAGTGGGCGCTGGAGTCCGGTCAGGACTCCGGTGTGTGGGGTGGCCTCAGCGAGGACGAGCGCCGCGCGATGAAGCGCCGCGCCGCTCGCAACCGGGCGCGTAACGCAAGCGCCTGATACGACGCCCCCTGCGCCTGGGCGGCGCGTACGACGCGTACGCACCACCCGCCCCCGAGTCGCAGCGCGCAGTACCCCGTTGCACATGAAGCTTTGAGCCCCGGCCGGATCTCCGGCCGGGGCTCAGTGCTGTCCGGGGCCGTGCCCGGCCAGGCACCCTGCATGGTCGGTCCAGTCCGGCCCGGCGCGGGTACCGGTTCAGCGGCCGGCCGGCGGAGCGCCGCCTCGACGCTCCGCGCCCCCGTCCCGTACGGGGATGTCGAGCACCACCCGAGTGCCGCGCTCCGGCGCCGGCAGCATGTCGAACGTGCCGCCCAACTCACCCTCGACCAGGGTCCGTACGATCTGCAGGCCGAGGTTCCCCGCCAGGTGCGGGTCGAAGTCCTCGGGCAGGCCGCGGCCGTCGTCCTGCACCGTCACCAGCAGCCGGGGGGCGGACCGGCTGCCGCCGCGCGTCGCGGACACCTCGACCGTGCCCTGCGCTCCCTGGCCCTCGGGCTGCGACGCCCCCCGGACGAAGCCGTGCTCCAGGGCGTTCTGCACCACCTCGGTGAGCACCATCGAGAGCGGCGTGGCGACCTCCGCCTCCAGTATTCCGAACCGTCCGGTGCGGCGGCAGACCACCCGGCCGGGGGAGATCTCCGCCACCATCGACAGCACCCGGTCGGCGATCTCGTCGAACTCCACGCACTCGTCGAGGGTCTGCGACAGCGTCTCGTGGACGATCGCGATCGACCCGACCCGCCGCACCGCCTCCCCCAGCGCCTCCCGCCCCTGGTCGGAATCCATCCGGCGGGCCTGCAGCCGCAGCAGCGCCGCGACCGTCTGGAGGTTGTTCTTGACCCGGTGGTGGATCTCCCGGATGGTGGCGTCCTTCGTGATCAGCTCGCGCTCCCGGCGGCGCAGTTCCGTCACATCGCGCAGCAGGACCAGCGAGCCGCTGTGGGTGCCCTTCGGCTTGAGCGGGATGGAGCGCAGCTGGATGACTCCCTCGCCGCTCTCGACCTCGAAGTCGCGCGGGGCCCAGCCGCTCGCGAGCTTCGCCACGGCCTCGTCGACCGGTCCGCGGGGCGGGGCAAGCTCCGCTGTGGTCCGGCCCAGGTGGTGGCCGACGAGATCGGCGGCGAGGCCGAGGCGGTGGTAGGCGGAGAGGGCGTTGGGGCTGGCGTACTGGACGACACCGTCGGCGTCGAGCCGGATGAGCCCGTCGCCCGCGCGGGGCGAGGAGTCCATGTCGACCTGCTGGTCCGGGAAAGGAAAGGCGCCCGCGGCGATCATCTGTGCGAGGTCGGAGGCGCTCTGCAGGTAGGTGAGCTCCAGCCGGCTGGGGGTACGGACGGTCAGCAGGTTGGTGTTGCGCGCGATGACGCCGAGGACCCGGCCCTCCCGGCGCACGGGAATGGACTCGACCCGGACCGGCACCTCCTCGCGCCACTCGGGGTCGCCCTCCCGGACGATCCGGCCCTCGTCGAGGGCGACGTCCAGCATCGGGCGGCGGCCGCGGGGAACCAGGTGGCCGACCATGTCGTTCTGATAGGACGTGGGCCCGGTGTTGGGCCGCATCTGGGCCACCGACACATAGCGGGTGCCGTCCCGGGTGGGGACCCACAGCACCAGGTCGGCGAAGGACAGGTCGGAGAGCAACTGCCACTCCGACACCAGGAGATGGAGCCACTCGAGGTCGGAGTCACCGAGCGCGGTGTGCTGGCGTACGAGGTCGTTCATGGACGGCACACCCGCGAGCCTACTCGCGCGGGACTTCCCGCCGGTGCATGGACAGGCCCTATGGTCTAGTCCACAATGAAGAGGTAAAGCCTCCGCCCTCCCGCACGGGGGGTGGAACGGGGCCCTCCGGCGCACTCTGCCCTGACTGCGCCCGGGCCCCCGGTCGGTCCGGTCCGGCCGCGGGGACCGCACACCCCGCGAATCCGTCGGCCGATGTCAGCTCCGGGCTGCGGTGCCGGACAGGTTGAGGGTCCTGTCCCGGCGCCGCGGCCCGCGGGTGTTCCCGGGCCGTTTCAGACGCGGCCCGGCACCCCTCTTCCGTACTCACGGCAGGCGCGGCTGTCCGGCTGCTCTCTCCCGGGACTCCCCCGCCCGCCGGCGGGCGGTCGGGGCGGGGCGGGGCGGTCCGTCACCCGGTCAGTGCGTCTCGGTGACCTTCGCCAGCGAGCGGGGGGCGTCGGGGTCCTGGCCGCGGGCGATGGTCACCTCGTAGGCCAGCATCTGGAGCGGCAGGATCTCCAGGATCGGCTGGACCTCCTCGGCGACGTTCTCGGTCGGCAGCGCGAAGCCGGCCGACGCGGCCGCCACCTGCTCCCGGCTGCCGATGACGACGAGGTCGGCGCCCCGGTCCTTGAGCCGGTCCAGGACGGGCTGCAGCGCCTGGCCGCCCTTGCCCTCGGTGACGATCGCGATGACCGGCGAGATGTTGTCCACCATCGCGAGCGGCCCGTGCAGCAGGTCCGCGCCGGAGTAGGAGAGCGCCGGGATGTAGCTGGTCTCCATCAGCTTCAGCGCAGCTTCCTTGGCGGTCGGATAGCCGTAGCCGCGCGAGGTGAGGACCATCCGCTCGGCGAACCGGTAGCGGCCGGCCAGCTCCTTGACCTCGGGGCCGCGGTCCAGGATCTGCTGGGCGAGCTCCGGCAGCACCTTGGCGGCCGAGCCGTCGGCGCCGGCCATGCCCTCGACGAAGAGGTAGAGGGACAGCAGCTCGGCGGTGTACGTCTTCGTCGCCGGGAGGGCCTTCTCGGCGCCGGCGAGCACGTCGATGTGGAACTCCGACGCCCTGGCGAGCGCCGAGTCGGCGTTGTTCGTGACGGCCAGCGTGATCGCGCCGGCCTCGCGGGCGGCCTCGGCGGACGCCACCAGGTCGGGCGAGCCGCCGGACTGGCTGACGGTGACGACCAGGACGTCCGTGAGGTCCGGCCGGGCGCCGTAGGCCGTGGTCGTCGACATCGAGGTCAGCCCGCACGGCATGCCCAGCCGCACTTCGAGCAGGTACTTCGCGTACAGCGCCGCGTTGTCGGAGGTGCCGCGGCCGGTCAGCAGGACGAAGCGCGGGGAGCGGGCCGCGATCTGCTCGGCGATCTCCCGGATCCGCGGCGCCCCCTCGTCGAGGATGCGGCGCAGGACCGCGGGCTGCTCGGCCATCTCGCCGGACATGATCCGGCCGGGCCGCTCGCTCTGCTGGGCCGGACTCGTGGCGGACATGCTGGGTTCCTCCAGTTGCTCGTGAGGCCGCGGACCACGGCTCTCAGCTGCCGGTGCCCCGGCCGGTGATGACCTCCGCGGCGGCCCGCCCGCAGATGCGGGCGGCGCCATGGGTCGCGAGGTGCAGCGCTCCCGCCGGCGGCGCGCCGGGCACCCCCATCTCGACGACGACCGTGTCCGGCCGTACGGCGAGGAGGGCGTCCAGTGCGTCGCCCATCCAGGCGTGCCGGTGGACGTCGCGCACCACTGCGACGATCCTACGGTCCGACGCCTCGCCGAGCACATTGCCGATCATCGCGGGCACCCCGCCCGCGCCGGCCTCCGCCCGCCCGTAGCTGCCGGTCACGGTCCCGGGCAGCAGCCGCTCCAGCTCCGCGGCGATGCCCCAGGGCGTCTCGTCGCCCACCGCGATGTTCGCCACCGGGGTGAAGGCGGCGATGTACGGGGGCGTGGTCAGCGGCTCGTACGGGCTCCCGCCCGCCGTCACCCGCAGCGCGCGCCGGGCCGCCACCAGCCCGATCCCCCGGTCGGGTTCCGCCG
>DOWQ01000765.1 GCA_003519485.1 Streptomyces sp.
TTGGCCAGCTCGTCGTTGTCGATCACCGGGAACGACAGCGAGATGCTGCGGCAGGACGCGGCGGTCGGGTCCAGCAGATTGCCCTGCGGGCCGACGGAGGAGATCAGCGAGGTGACGAGCTCCTCGCGGATGGCGTCCAGCGGCGGGTTGGTGACCTGCGCGAACAGCTGGGTGAAGTAGTCGAAGAGCAGCCGGGGGCGCTCGGACAGGGCCGCGATCGGCGAGTCCGTGCCCATCGAGCCCAGCGGCTCGGCGCCGGCCTTGGCCATCGGCGCGAGCAGGACGCGCAGCTCCTCCTCGGTGTAGCCGAAGGTCTGCTGGCGGCGGGTGACCGAGGCGTGGGTGTGCACGATGTGCTCGCGCTCGGGCAGGTCGGCCAGGTCGATCAGACCGGCCTCCAGCCACTCGCCGTACGGCTCCTGGGCGGCGAGCCCGGCCTTGATCTCGTCGTCCTCGATGATCCGGTGCTCGGCGGTGTCCACGAGGAACATCCGGCCGGGCTGCAGGCGGCCCTTGCGGACGACCTTCTCGGGGGCGATGTCGAGGACGCCGACCTCGGAGGAGAGCACGACGAGGCCGTCGTCGGTGACCCAGTAGCGGCCGGGGCGCAGACCGTTGCGGTCGAGCACGGCGCCGACCTGGGTTCCGTCGGTGAAGGTGACGCAGGCGGGGCCGTCCCAGGGCTCCATCATCGTGGAGTGGTACTGGTAGAAGGCGCGGCGGGCCGGGTCCATCGAGGCGTGGTTCTCCCAGGCCTCGGGGATCATCATCAGCACGCTGTGCGGCAGCGAACGGCCGCCGAGGTGGAGCAGCTCCAGGACCTCGTCGAAGGACGCGGAGTCGGAGGCGTCAGGGGTGCAGACCGGGAAGAGCCGCTCGGCCTTGCCCTGTCCGAACAGGTCGCTCGCGAGCTGCGACTCACGCGCCCGCATCCAGTTGCGATTGCCCTGGACCGTGTTGATCTCGCCGTTGTGCGCGACGAACCGGTACGGGTGGGCGAGCGGCCAGGAGGGGAAGGTGTTCGTGGAGAACCGGGAGTGCACGAGGGCGATCGCGGTCGCGAAGCGCCGGTCGGACAGGTCCGGGAAGAAGGGCTCCAGCTGGCCGGTGGTCAGCATGCCCTTGTAGACGATCGTCCGGGCGGACAGCGACGGGAAGTAGACCCCGGCCTCCCGCTCGGCGCGCTTGCGCAGCGCGAAGGCCTTGCGGTCGAGGGCCAGCCCCTCGGCACCGTCCACCGAGGATACGAACAGCTGCTCGAAGTCCGGCATGGTGGCGCGGGCGCCGTTGCCGAGCAGTTGCGGGGCGACCGGGACCTCGCGCCAGCCGAGGACGCTCAGGTCCTCCTCGGCGGCGATGGCCTCGATGCGGGCGGCCGCGGTCGCCCTGTCGCCGGTCGGCAGGAAGGCGATGCCGACGGCGTAGCCGCCCGCCTCGGGCAGCTCGAAGGAGACGCTCTCGCGGAGGAAGGCGTCCGGGACCTGGAGCAGGATGCCCGCGCCGTCGCCGGAGTCGGGCTCGGAGCCGGTGGCGCCGCGGTGCTCGAGGTTTCGCAGCACCGTGAGGGCCTGCTCGACCAGCTGGTGGCTCGCCTCGCCGGTGAGGGTCGCCACAAAACCGACGCCACAGGCGTCGTGCTCGTTGCGCGGGTCGTACATACCCTGCGGGGCGGGCCGCCCCTCCAGGGGCGACCAGGCGGCGGCTGTGCCGTCGGGCAGGGGATGCTCGGACAGCAGGCGCGGCGTACGCATCGGCTCTCCCGTCGTCGTCGTGGCAGTGTCAATGCCGAGGGACGACGTTGGCCCTCTGCGAAATTTTTTCGTGCAGATCACATGATGACCCGAGTCCCATTTAGCGAAAACTGCGTTCCATCATGCGGACACACAGCTACTCACGACCGGTGGTCGGGGGAGCGGGACGGGCGGTTCGGCACCCAGGTGCTCCGGCGCCGAGTGGGCGACATTGCCCGTAGCGCTTCCGGCTCATGCCCAGGTATGACCCCGCCGAAACCAGCGG
Source organism: Streptomyces sp. (assembly GCA_003519485.1). Classification (GTDB taxonomy): domain Bacteria; phylum Actinomycetota; class Actinomycetes; order Streptomycetales; family Streptomycetaceae; genus Streptomyces. Next base: position 2,017 of record DOWQ01000765.1, read on the forward strand.
GTAACCGATCGTGCCGGGCCGGGCGCCCTGCGGCGACCCGGCTGACCTAGCTTACGGCCGTTCCGAACAGTGTGCCCAGGCCGTACGTCACAGCGGCCGCCACGCCGCCCAGCAGCAGCTGCCGGAGCCCGCCGTACCACCAGGTCCGGGCTGTGATCCTGGCCACCACCGCGCCGCAGCCGAACAGCCCGACCAGCGCGAGGAGCACTGCGGGCCACAGCTGTACCGCCCCGAGCAGATACGGCAGCACGGGGAGCAGCGCGCCCACCGCGAAGGACCCGAACGACGACACCGCCGCGACCGTGGGCGAGGGGAGGTCCGAGGGGTCCACCCCCAGCTCCTCGCGGGCGTGGATCTCCAGGGCCTGCTCGGGGTCCGTCGACAGCTGCTCGGCGACCTCGGCCGCGAGCCGGGGGTCGACGCCGCGCGATATGTAGAGCGCGGCCAGCTCCCGCTGCTCGTCCTTGGGGTAGCGGCGGAGCTCGTCGCGCTCCACCTCCAGCTCGGCCAGGACCAGCTCGCGCTGGGAGGCGACGGAGGTGTATTCGCCGGCGGCCATGGAGAACGCGCCGGCGGCGAGGCCGGCCAGACCGGTGATGACGATGGTCCGCGCGGAGACCGAGCCGCCGGCGACACCGGTGATCAACGCGAGGTTGGAGACGAGCCCGTCCATGGCACCGAAGACGGTGGGGCGGAGCCAGCCGCCGTTGACATCGCGGTGGGTGTGGTTGTCCCGGTGCGCGNNGCGTCGTCCGGCGACGGCGTCCGCTCAGCGGCGGCCATGCTCGTCATGATGCGGCACTCCCTTCCCCGGTGGGGGCGGGCCCGGCAGGCCGCCCAACACCTCGAAGGTACGCGTCACTTGCCGCCCCGCGCCAGCAAGGAAGGCCGAACTTACCTGCCTGACCTGCGGTTTTGCCCGGACGTACGACGGCGGCCGGACCGCGAACGCGATCCGGCCGCCGTACTCGGCAGGCTGTTGTCCCAGGTGTCTCAGGACTTCTTGGAGGTCCCCGTCTCGGACTCGACGGCCGCGTCGGCCGGTGCCGCCGCGCCGGTCCTGCCCTCCGGGCCCGCCTCGGGCGTCGCGGACTGCGCTTCGCCCTCACCGGGCTCGGCGCCCGCCTCGGCGGCGGGT
>DOWQ01000638.1 GCA_003519485.1 Streptomyces sp.
TGTGGCGCGACGGGCCGGTCGGCCGGCTCGCCGGACCGGCGGCCGGCCTGCTCCGCGGCCAGCAGCCGGTTGAGGATCCGGCGGGCCTTGGCGACGCCGGCGTCCTGGGCGATGAGCACGTCGCGCTCCGCGCCGGGGCGGGTCCGCAGCCCGGTCTCCTGCTCCCGCAGGGCGTCGGCGTCCTCGCGGAGCACGGTCTCGAGGCCGGTCTCCAGGTCCTTGGTGGCCTGCTCGTCGTCTACGGCGAAGTTCCGGCTGAAGGCGTAGTAGTACCAGGTGGTGTTCTCGTCGACGGGGGTGATCCCGTTGAGCACCTTGATGAGGTGGCCCTCTTCCCGGGGACGTCCTTCGGCCGTGATGCCGGAGTGCAGCACGTGGTAGCTCGGGACGTGGAACTCGGTCGCGTGGAAGCGGTCGTACACCCCCTCGGTGCCCATGGTCCGCGCGTACAGCGGCGGGGCCTCGACCCCGGGCATGAGCCGGTCGACGGTCACGACCGTGCCGTCCACCTCGACCGTGATCCCGTGTTCGTAGATGTAGTCGTCGCCGACGGTCGTCCGGTGCAGGAACGACTCGTGGGTGAGGTCCAGCAGGTTGTCGTGGATGAGGTCGTGCCGGCACTCGAAGAGCATCGTGTGGGTGACGGTCGCCCACCCGGGGTCGTTCATCCAGTGCGTGTCGGGGACGGGCTTCTCCTCGGCGAGCGCCGGGTCACCGGGCCAGACCCAGATCCAGCCGTCCTTCTCCACGACGGGATAGGGGCGCACCCGGGCCCGGCCGGGAACGGCCGGCTGGGCGGGCACCCGGGTGCAGGCCCCGTCGGGGCCGTAGGCGAAACCGTGATAGCCGCACTCGATCGAGTCGCCCACCGTACGGCCCGCGGACAGCGGATAGCCGCGGTGGGCGCACCGGTCGGTCAGCGCGACGGTGTCCCCGGCGGGGGTGCGGTAGAGCACGAGGGGCTGCTCGCAGATCACCCGGCGTACGGGTTCAGCGGTCACCTCCGCGGACCACGCGGCTACGTACCAGGCGTTCAGGACGAACACTTCGGGCCTCCTTCGGATCCAGTGCGCACACCGTATACAGTGGATTCAAGGAAGACAATGCGTCCGCGCGGATGGTTTGCTCGGCCGGGGCCGGTCCCGCCCGGCCCGCCGCATCTTCGGGGCATGGATGGAGACAAAGACGTGGAACCGCTGCGCAGTGATCCCAGGGACGCCCGGCCGCTGGGTGTCCGGGTGTACGAGCGTCTCCGGGACGAGATCGTGGCGGGGGCCCTGGCGGCCGATGTCCCCCTCGTACAGGAACAGGTGGCCGAGAAGCTGGGCGTGTCGCGCACCCCGGTCCGCGACGCGCTGAACCGGCTGGCCCACGAGAACCTCGTGACCTGGCTGCCGGGCAGCGGCTACATCGTCAACGCCCTGCAGCCGCACGAAATCACCGACGTCTACCAGGTGCGGCAGTCCCTGGAGACGCTCGCCCTGCGGCTGGCGTGCGGCCGGCACGACCAGGCCCAGCTGGCGCGGCTCACCGCGGTGATCGAGGACATGGCGGCGGCGGACCCGGCGGACTCCGCCGCGCAGTTCGAGCTGAACCGGCAGTTCCACATGTCCCTGAGCGAGCCGTGCGGCAACGCGCTGCTGCTCCGGATGATCAACGCGCTGTGGGACCACCCGGTCAACCGCCGTATCACCCGCTCCTACGTCCACGACGCGGCCAACGTCTCGCTCATGGTGGGTGAGCACCGCGCCATCCTGGAGGCGGCTCGCGCGGCCGACCCGGAACTGCTGGTCCGGCTGGCGACCGAGCACATGTACACCGGCTACGGGGAGACGCTCCCCGAGGACGCCGGCACGGAACTCCTGCCGCGGCCGCAGGAGGAGACCGAGGGCTGAGCCCGGGCCCGACGGAAGGCGTCGGTGCAGGCGCTGGTGGTCGCCCGTCCCTCAGCCCGGGTGCGGTGTCCCGACCGGCGGCGCGGCCGCGCGCGGCGGGCCCGCCAGCGCGTCCGGCACCACGACCTCGCCCGTGCAGCGCCCCTCCTTGTCCAGCAGCCAGCCCATCCGCTTCGCCATGCGCAGCGTCACCGCGCTCTCGACGAGGTTGAGCCACGGCAGTTTGTTCCCCAGCAGCCGTTCGATGCGGAACACCTCGGTCAGGGACCGGGCCCAGACCGTGAACATCATGTTGGTGTCCCCGGTCGTGGAGACGCACAGCCGCAGCTCGGGCAGCGTCCGCAGCGCCGCTATGGTGCGCTCGTGCTCGATCGCGGGCACCCGCGCCAGCCAGGTGCAGCAGATCGGCCAGTGCGACTGCATCTGCGCCACCTCGCAGCGGAACGTCAGCACCTGCGAGGCGAGGAGCCGCGCCAGCTGCCGGCGTACGGTCGCCGGATTGCGCCCCGTGACGCGCGCCAGCTCGGCCGCCGTGCGCCGGCCGTCCTCCGCGAGCGCCTCGACGAGCGGCCAGGCTCCGGCAGGCGGCTCCGTCCGCTGCTCGGCACGGCCGCGGCGGGTT
>DOWQ01000406.1 GCA_003519485.1 Streptomyces sp.
CGCCGGCGCGGCGGAACCGGCGGGTCCTCCCGGCTCCCCGGTTCCCCGGCTCCCCGGCCCCGCGCACCGGCGGACCGGCGGACCGGCGGACCGGCCAAGAATCCCCTACGAGCCGCACACTGACCCGGCGCCCGCCCGCCCCGGCGGCTNNCCGATCGCAAGGGGGCCATGAGCACCTGTTGTGTTTGCGGACATTACGTGCCGACGGGTGATCTTCCAGACTGACGGCATGACACAAGCGACCACCCCCGCGGCCGGGCAGGCGAGGGCCCCGGCAGCCGACACGATCGCCGATGACCCCGCCCGCATCGCCGGTGACGCGGCCCGCGCCGCCGGCGTCACCGTCCGCACCGTCGAGGAGCCGGCCGCCATCCGAGCGGTCGCCGACTTCCTCGGCGCCGTCTGGCGGATGCCGCACGGCGCCCACCCCTTCCCGACCGATGTGCTGCAGAGCCTCGTACACGCGGGCGGCGCCGTGCACGCGGCATTCGCGGGCGAGCGCGTCGCGGGCGCGGCGGTCGCCGTGTCCGGGCCGCCCGCCGAGCGGGACGTGTACTCGTTCGTGGCCGCCGCCGGGTCCTCCGACCGGGGCGTCGGTCACGCCGTCAAACAGGCCCAGCGGGTATGGGCCCTGGGCATCGGCGCCCGCACCATGCGCTGGACGTACGACCCGCTCGTCAGCCGTAACGCCCGCTTCAACCTGGTCAAGCTGGGCGCCGTCGGCTCGGAGTACCTGGTCGACTTCTACGGCCCCATGAACGACGGCCTCAACGACGGCGACGAAACCGACCGCCTCACCGCCACCTGGGACCTCCGGGCCGCCGCCCCCAAGGTCCCCGATCCCGCCGAGGGCCGCGCCGCCGCCCCCGTCCTGCGCACCGCCCCCGACGGCGGGCCGCTCGCAGCCCGGGACGGGAACCGGCTGTGGTGCCGGGTGCCAGGCGACATCGTCGCCCTGCGGGCCGCCGATCCGGCACGCGCGCTGCGCTGGCGGCACGCCGTGCGCGAGGTCTTCACCGAGGCGTACGCCGAGGGCCTGCGCGCCACCGCCATGTCCCGCGACGGCTGGTACCTGCTCACCCGCCCGGTCCCCGGCGCCCCACCGGGCCCGACTCAGGAAGAGAACCCCGCATGAAGCTCGAACGCGTCGAACTGCTCCACGTCACCCTCCCGCTCGTCACCCCCTTCCGTACCTCCTTCGGGACAGTGACCAGCAAGGACACCTTCCTCCTGCACGTCGTCACGGACGGGGGCGAAGGCTGGGCGGAGTGCGCCGCGGACCCCGCCCCGCTGTACTGCTCGGAGTTCGTCGCGGGCGCCGAGATGGTCATCCGTGACTTCCTGCTGCCGCGCGTCCTGGCGCTGCCCGAGCTGACAGCCGCCGCCCTCGCGCCCGCCATGGCGCCGGTCAAGGGCCACGAGCTGGCGAAGGCTACCCTGGAGACCGCGCTGCTCGACGCCGAACTGCGGGCGTACGGGATGCCGCTGGCCACGTTCCTCGGCTCTGTCCACGACCGGGTGCCGGCCGGGGTCTCCGTCGGCATCAAGGATTCGATCCCCGAACTGGTCGATGACGTGGAGCGCTACCTCGCCGAGGGCTACGTCCGCATCAAGCTCAAGATCGAGCCCGGCTGGGACCTGGAGCCGCTGCGGGTGGTGCGTGAGCGGTTCGGCGACGAGCTGCCGCTGCAGGTCGACGCCAACACCGCGTACACCCTCGCCGACGTGGGACACCTGCGGAGGCTCGACGAGTTCGGGCTGCTGCTCATCGAGGAGCCGCTGGAGGAGAACAACCTCTACGCACACGCCCAGTTGCAGAAGCACATCACCACCCCGGTCTGCCTGGACGAGTCGATCCATAATGCGAAGGACGCGGCCTCGGCGATCGCGATGGACGCGGCCCGCGTCATCAACATCAAACCGGCGCGCGTCGGGGGCTACCCGGAGGCCCGCCGCATCCACGACGTCGCCGTCGCGCACGGGGTCCCGGTGTGGTGCGGCGGCATGCTGGAGACCGGCATCGGCCGCGCGCCGAACCTGGCGCTCGCCGCCCTGCCCGGCTTCACGCTGCCCGGCGACACCTCGGCCTCCAGCCGCTACTTCGCCGAGGACATCACCGAGCCGTTCGTTCTCGACGACGGACACCTCCGGGTTCCGACGGCGCCGGGCATCGGCATCGACCCGATCCCGGAGGCACTGGCCCGCTTCACGACGGCGACGTGGACGCTGCACACGGCGGGCGGCTGAGCGTACGGAGGGGCGTGGGCGGCCGGTATCGGCCCGGCCGCCCACGCCTCCCACCACCCGGCGGCAGCCGGCGCGTTGTACGCCGCTTGCACGCCGCCCCAGGGCGTGCCCCGGACCCCGCGGCCCTCGCCGGACCGGTCGGCGGGACGGCCGCCGGATCCCGCTGGCGGATCGGCCAACGGGGCCGGTCCTACGTCGGTCGTTCGGCCGTTGTTCCGGGCACCGGTGCGGCCGCAGGATCCCAGAAACCAGCCGCAGGGCGGCTACGACGAATCCACCGGGAGAAGCCATGGGCGCGATGGGCAGAGGGCTGCTGCGACGTAAACCACTGGAACAAATGATCGCGGAGGCCGGTCCTTCCGGCACTGACCCCGGAACCGGGGCCGAGCCCGGAACTGGCGCCGGGCTCGAACGGACCATGGGGCTGGGGCAGCTGACCCTGCTCGGCATCAGTTCCGTGATCGGCACCGGCATCTTCTTCGTCCTCGGCACCACCGTCCCGGACGCCGGCCCCGGAGTCGTGCTGTCCTTCGTCCTCGCCGCGGCCGTCGCCGGGCTCGCGGCCCTGTGCTACGTAGAGCTGGCCGGCGCGATCCCGGTCGCGGGCAGCACCTACTCGTACGCGTACGCCTCGCTCGGCGAGGGCGCCGCCTACCTCGTCGCCTGGTGTCTCATCCTGGAGTACGGGGTGGCGGCCTCCACCGTGGCCGTGAGCTGGGGGCAGTATCTGAACGAGGTCGGCGACGCCGTCTTCGGGGTGACCCTGCCGGACGCGATCAGCCAACCACCGGGCGCCGGCGGCTATGTGAACATCCCGGCGCTGGTCGTCGTGCTGCTCTGCTCGCTGCTGCTGGCCCGCGGCACCCGGGAGTCGGCCCGGGTCAACGCGGTGATGGTGTGCATCAAGATCGGCGTGCTGGTGCTCTTCGTCGTGGTGGCCCTCACGGCCTTCGACGCCGACCGCTTCAGCGACTTCGCCCCGCACGGCATCGGCGGCATCGGCCTGGCCGCGGCGGGCGTGTTCTTCTCGTACGTCGGCTTCGACGCGGTGGCCACCGCCAGTGAGGAGGTCCGCAACCCGCGCCGGACCATTCCCCTCGCGCTGCTCCTCACGCTGGCCTCGGTCACCGTCCTCTACATAGCCGTCGCCTTCGCCGGAGTCGGGGCGCAGCCCGCGGCACGGTTCGGTGAGCAGGCCGACGCGGGCGAGGCCGTGCTGGCGGAGATCCTGCGCGGGGCGTCGGAGAGCGGGTGGCCGGCGCTGGTGCTGTCGGCCGGCGCCGTCGTCTCCATCTTCAGCGTGGTGCTGGTCACTCTCTTCGGCCAGACCCGGATCCTGTTCGCGATGGCCCGGGACGGGCTCGTACCGCAGATCTTCCGGCGCGTGGACCGCCAACGGCACACCCCCGTCGGCAACACCTGGATCGTCGGCGCCGGCGTGGGCACGCTGGCCGCCCTGGTGCCGCTGCAGAGCCTCGCCGACCTGACCAGCATGGGCACGCTCATCGCGTTCGTCGCGGTGGCCGCGGCGGTGGTCGTGCTGCGCCGCATCGCCCCCGATGTGGCACGGCCGTTCAAGGTGCCGTTCTACCCCGTGGTGCCGGTGCTCTGCGCGGTCTCCTGCCTCTACCTGGCGTATCTGCTGCCGGGCCTCACCTGGCTGCTCTTCGGCGGCTGGCTGCTCCTGGCGGCGGGCCTGTATCTCGGTTTCGGCCGCCGCCGCGGCCCGCGGCAGGACGGTGACGGTGACGCGGTGAGCGGGGCGGGGCGGAGCGAGGGGTCCGTCGAGTCCGACGAGGCCGGGGAGGCCGCCCCGGTCAGGGCCGGCGCCGCGGTGCCCCGCCCGGCTGAATCGGCCGCACACCGCCTGGACCACCCCGCACCGGGGGACCTGCCTCCGCCGCGCGCCTGAGTTCGAGCCAGGCGGCCAGCCGCACGTCGGGGTCGTCGAGGTCGACCCGGAAGAGCTCGCGGATCCGCCGCAGCCGGTGCCGCAGGGTGTTGGGGTGCACCTTGAGCCGGGCCGCGGCGGACGCGACGTCCCCGACCGCGTCCAGCCACTCGGTGACCGTCGTCGCGTAGTCGGTGCCCTGTTCGCGGTCGTGCGCCAGCAGGTCGCCGATGCCCGGCTGCCGGAGCCACGGGTCGCGGTCCAGCTCGTCGCCGAGCCGGTCCAGCAGGATCCGGTGCCGTACGTCGTCCGCGGTGGCGGCCGTACGGGCCGGGCTCCCGGCGGCCGTCGCGCGCAGGATGCCGTCCGCCTCGCGGCGCAGCGCGGCGGGCTGGAGCAGAGCGGCGTACGGCCGCGTGACGGCGGCCC
>DOWQ01000283.1 GCA_003519485.1 Streptomyces sp.
CGTAAATATGCGGTGGAAGGCCCCTCCCGGAGGCCCCGGCCCCGGCACCCACCCCGGCTCGGCTCAACCCCGTCCGTCCCGGCCTCACCCCTGGCCCTGGCCCCGACCCCGGCCCCAGCCCCGGTCCCATCCACGCAGCGGCCACATCCGCCGCTGTGCGGGGCCGCAACGCCCCCAGCGGCGGCCCGGCGGCCAGCCCACCCTCGGCGGCCCGGCGTTCCGGCCCGGAAGTAGGACCCGTCACGCACCGTCGACTGTCGTCACTATGTGCGACCACAGGCCCGGCCGGCCGCCCGAAACGCGGCTTCCCTTGCCGGTTCACGCCCGCCCGGGATGATGATCCTCAAAAGATGCGGTGAGTGGCGGCGGGTAGTGACTTGCTCGGGCCGGATCTCTCGTAAGGTTTCAGCGTGGGATCTCTGCGCAGTCCGGTCGGGCCTCTTCCCTCCTCCATCTACTGGCGACGGAGGGCAGTCGCGCTGTCCTTGTTCGCGCTGCTGGCATTGCTCGTCATCTGGGCCGTCAACTCCGGTGGCGGAGCGGGCGGTGACGGCAAGGCGGGCGGCGCGAGCGGCAACGGCCCCGCGGAATCCATCACGCCCGGCCCGTCCTCCTCCGGTCCCGCGATCAGCGAACGCCCCGGCGGCCGCGACGAGTCGGGCGGCGGCAACGGCAGCGGAAGCGGCGGATCCGGTGGCTCCGACTCCGGCGCGGCCGACGGCGGTTCGGGGGCGGACGGCGGCGGTGCGGGTGACGGCGGCCAGGGTTCGTCGGCCGGTGGGGCCGGCGCGTCCGGCGGCAGTGGTGGCGGTAGCGGCGGCGGGAACGGCGTCCCGGCGGGGACGAAGCTGCCGGACTGCGGCCCCGGCGCCGTGGAGTTGAGGATGCGCAGCGTCAAGAACACCTACGCACCCGGCGAGAAGCCGGAGCTCGAGCTGACCGCCGAGAACTCCTCGGGTTCGGCCTGCGAGATCGACTTCGGCACGAAGTCCGCCGTACTCACCATCACCTTCGCGGACGACGACGACCCGATGTGGGCGTCCGACGACTGCCTCCGGGACAGCGCCGGAATCCGGCTGCGCGTCCCGGCCGGGGGCGCAAACTCGTACACGGTCAAGTGGGACCGGAAGCCGAGCGAGCCCAAGTGTGCGACGCCGTCCGGTGGTTCGGCCCGGGCCGGTACCTATCTCGCGGAGGCGGAGACCGAGGGCGGCGCAACGGCCCAGGCGTCCTTCGTCCTCGCGAAGGACTGACCCGGCCCGCATCGCGCTCCGTACGCCGCGCGAGGTGCCGATGCCTGGCGCGGCGTAGGCACAGGCCGAGCCCGGCCGCGGAAGCCGCACAGCCCGAGCCCGGCCCCGGAAGCCCGGACCGGGTCAGACGTAGCGCTCGAGGATCGACGACTCCGCCAGCCGGGAGAGGCCCTCGCGCACCGAGCGGGCGCGGGCCTCGCCCACGCCGTCGACCGTCTGCAGGTCGTCCACGCTCGCGGCGAGCAGCTTCTGCAGCCCGCCGAAATGCTCGACCAGCCGCTCGATGATGGTGTTCGGCAGCCGCGGAACCTTCGCCAGCAGCCGGTAACCGCGCGGTGAGACCGCGGAGTCGAGCGTCTCCGGGGAGCCGCTGTGGCCCAGCGCCCGCGCCACCACCGGGAGCTCCAGCAGCTCGGTGTGGGTCAGCTTGTCCAGCTCGGCGAGCGCCTCGGGGACGGTACGGGTCCGCTTCGCGGTCGGCTCCGGCACGTAGTCCCGTACGACCAGCTCGCGCTCCGGCTCGACGCCGGCGATCAGCTCGTCCAGCTGGAGCGAGAGGAGCCGGCCGTCGGTGCCGAGCTCGACCACGTACTCGGCGATCTCGGTGGCGATGCGGCGCACCATCTCCAGCCGCTGCGCGACGGCGGACACGTCCCGGACGGTGACCAGGTCCTCGATCTCCAGTGCGGAGAGGGTGCCCGCGACCTCGTCGAGGCGGAGCTTGTAGCGCTCAAGGGTGGCCAGGGCCTGGTTGGCGCGCGACAGGATCGCCGCCGAGTCCTCCAGGACCCGGCGCTGCCCGCTGACGTACAGCGCGACCAGCCGCATCGACTGGCTGACCGAGACGACCGGGAATCCGGCCTGGATCGAGACGCGCTGCGCGGTGCGGTGCCGGGTGCCGGTCTCCTCGGTCGGGATCGAGGCGTCGGGGACGAGCTGCACGCCCGCCCGCACGATCTTGGTGATGTCCTTGTCGAGAATGAGAGCGCCGTCGAGCTTGCACAGCTCGCGCAGGCGCGTCGCGGAGAATTCCACATCGAGGACGAATCCGCCGGTGCACATCGACTCGACGGTCTTGTCCATGCCGAGAACGATGAGTCCGCCGGTATTGCCGCGGAGAATCCGCTCCAGCCCGTCGCGCAGGGCGGTACCGGGCGCGACTGCGCTCAGCGAGGCGCGGATCAGACCCTCGATGCCGGAGCTCCCACCGGACTTTCCGGGAGCTGTTGCCCGGTCGTTGGCTGCCACTGCACTCCTCCGGTAGCTGGATTGGGGGCCCGGGTGCGTACGTACGGGCGAGACCAGGGCAAAGTCTACCGGCGGCCGGACACGTTGTGTGGTGCGTCTCGGCTGCCGGCCGACCTGGCTGTCGGTACGGTGCCCCGCGGGCCACCTCGAGGATGTCCGCCAGGCGGCCCGGGGACAACCCCGTACAACCGCGGGACCGCGGCCGGGCGGCGGCCGACTCAGCCGGCCGAGCCGCCGGAGAGCGGCGATCCGCCGGCCGGTGCGCTGTCCGGCCGCTCCCGGCGGGAGTGCCGGGGGAGCACCCGCAGCGCCTCCCCCATGTCCGCCACCTCTGTGACCTTCATCCCGGCCGGCACCCTGCCCGGGTCCGTCGGCACCAGCGCGTGCGTGAAGCCCAGCCGCGCCGCCTCCGACAGCCGGCGCTGGACGCCCGTGACCCGCCGGACCTCCCCCGCTAGGCCGACCTCGCCGATCGCCACCAGATTCTTCGGCAGCGGAGTGTCGCTCGCCGCGCTGGCCAGCGCCAGGGCGATCGCCAGGTCGGCGGCCGGCTCGGACAGCTTCACCCCGCCGACCGTGGCGCTGTAGATGTCCCGCTTGCCCAGCTGCGAGATCTTGCCGCGCTGTTCCAGCACGGCGAGCATCATCGACACCCGGGACGTCTCCAGGCCGGAGGTCGTGCGGCGCGGCGACGGGATCTGCGAGTCGACGGTGAGCGCCTGCACCTCCGCGACCAGCGGCCGGCGGCCCTCGAGCGTGACCGTCAGACAGGTGCCCGGCACGGCCTCGGCGCGCCGGGTCAGAAAGAGCCCGGACGGGTCGGTGAGGCCGGTGATGCCCTCGTCGTGCAGCTCGAAGCAACCGACCTCGTCGGTCGCGCCGTAGCGGTTCTTCACGCCGCGGACGAGGCGGAGCCGGGCGTGCCGGTCGCCCTCGAAGTGCAGCACCACGTCCACCAGGTGCTCCAGGAGGCGCGGGCCCGCGATGGCGCCGTCCTTGGTGACATGGCCGGCCAGGACCGTGGACATGGCGCGCTCCTTCGACGCCCGGATCAGCGCGCCCGCCACCTCGCGGATCTGCGCCACGCCGCCGGGCGCGCCGTCGATCTCCGGGGAGGCGAAGGTCTGCACCGAGTCCACGATCAGCAGCGCCGGCTTCACCGTGTCGAGGTGGCCGAGGACGGCCGAGAGGTCCGTCTCGGCCGCGAGGTAGAGGTGGTCGGAGAGGGCGCCGATCCGGTCGGCGCGCAGCCGGACCTGGCTCGTGGACTCCTCGCCGGTGACGTAGAGCGTGCGGTGCTCCTCGCTCGCGGCCTTGGCGGCCGCGTCGAGCAGCAGCGTGGACTTGCCGACCCCGGGCTCGCCCGCGAGCAGCGCCACGGCCCNNCCGCCGAGGACCCGGTCCAGCTCGGGGACACCGGTGCTCCGCGCGGTCGCCTGCCGGCCGTCCACCTGGGCGATGGGCAGCGCGGCGGTCGTCACCCGGCCGGGCGCGGTCGTCCGCACGGCGGAGGCGCCGCCGGCCTCGTCGACCGTGCCCCACGCCTGGCACTCGGGACAGCGGCCGAGCCACTTCGCGGTGGTCCAGCCGCACTCGGTGCAGCGGTAGGAGGGACGGTCCTTGGCGGACGTTCGGGTGCGGGCAGCCATGCCGTAACGCTAGCGGTGTGCTCGGACAGCGGGATACGGGCCGTCGTCCCCGTACGCGCGGAGGGACGGCCGGGTCGCCGGTCGGGGCCCGGCACCGGGCCGGGTGCCGGGTCGACTCGTCCCCGAGCTTCCGGCGCAGCCTCCGTCTCGGCCGTCACGCGCGCGGGGACGACGGCGCGTCCAGCACGGGCCTGTTCCTGTCCCCTTTTGGGGGAGAAGGTCACCCGTAAGGATTAAAAAATGCGGAAGAGGTGTGAGTGGCACGGCATCATCCGCCTACCGTCGCCGGGTATGAGCAGCAGGCGCGAGGACCCGACCCGCACCACCGGCGCGCACCGCGCCGTGGCAGACCGCGCGCGCCATCGCGGGCAGCGCCCGGCCGGCCGTTCGGCCGCACGGCGGCCACTGGCGCGCTACGAACCGTATCTCGACGGGCTGTTCACCTACTGCCTCTCCGTCATGTGCGA
>DOWQ01000289.1 GCA_003519485.1 Streptomyces sp.
GGGTGGGCGAGGACGGCGAGTGAGGAGCCGTCGGAGACGGACATGATGAAGAGGAAGCCCCGCTCCATCTCGACGACGGTCTGGTTGACCGAGCCGCCTTCGAAGATGCGGGAGGCGCCGGCCGTCAGCGAGGTGAGGCCGGAGGCCACCGCCGCCAGCTGATCGGCACGGTCCCGGGGAAATCCTTCGGACATGGCGAGAAGGAGTCCGTCGGCGGAGACCACCACGGTGTGGGACACCCCTGGGGTGTTGTCCACGAAGTTGGTGATCAACCAGTTCAGGTTCTGCGCCGCCTGGCTCATCGGGCTCACACTAACGCTCCTGATCGTAGGTGCTGCTGCTACCGGGGCCGAAGCCCTGGCGGCCGGTGTCCGTACCCGCTTCGCGCCCCCGCTGGACGCCGCGGCGCAGGTTGCTCAACCTGCCGCGGATGTCCTCCGGGGCGCGGGAGACCGAGGGGCCGCCCTGCGGGGTCTGCTCTGCGGTGCCCTCGACCAGGTTGGCCTTGGGCACCCGCCGGGGGAGACCGGAGGGGGTCACCCCACCGGCCTTGGGCTCCCGGAGACTCTCGGCCCGATGCCAGCGCTCATCGTTCGCCGAGACCCAGTCGGGATCGTGCTCCTGGGGGGTCTCCTGGGGCTGTTCCGGCTCCTCGGGCTGCTGCCACGCCCTGTCGCGGCGCGGAAGGCCGGCGCCGGTCAGGGAGTGCGTACCGCTCGGGGAAGGGCCGGGACGTTCGAAGCCTACGCGTTCCGGCTCCTCCGCGGGGACGGCCGGCGATTCCGATTCCCCTCCGTGACCCGTCGGGTACCCGCCAACGTGGCCGAAGGAGTCGCTCCACCGGTCCTGGGGGACCTGCGGGGTCTGCGGCTCGAACGGCTCGTACGACTGCTGGTCAGCGGGGGCGGGAGCGCCGTAGGCCGCTTCCGGATAGCCGTTCTCCGGGTAGCCGGGGCTCTGGAAACCGTTGTTCTGGAACCCCTGCGCCGGGAAATTCTGCTCCGGGTAGGCCTCCTGAGGATATTCCGCTTCGTAGCTCTGCGGGTCCTGCTGGAACGGTTGCGGCTCCTGCTGGTACGCCTGCTCGCCCTCGTCCGGGTACAGCGCCTGCCCGGCCGTCCGGGCGTCCGCGTCGAGCTCGGCGCGGCGCGCCTCGTGGTCCTGGGAGCGGCTGAGCGGGTCCAGCTCGCGGGCGTCGTCGGGTATCGGCTCGTAGCGCGACTCGTCGAAGCCCAGCTCCGCCGCGGTCCGCATCGGGACCTGCTCCGGCGCGTACTGGTACAGCTGCGGCTGCTCCGGCTCCGGCTCCGGTTCGTTCTCCTGGACCATGCGGGGGACCGAGAAGTCGTTCAGGACACCCTCGTCGCCGCCACCGCCGTGCGTGATCGCCTCGGGCAGCATGACCAGTGAGGTGGTGCCGGCCTGCTCACCGGAGGGCCGCAGCTGGACGCGGACGCCGTGCCGGTCGGAGAGGCGGCCGACCACGAACAGGCCCATGCGCTGCGAGATCGTGGCGTCGACGGTCGGCGGGTTGGCGAGCTTGTGGTTGATGTCGGCGAAGTCCTCGGCGGTGAGGCCGATGCCCTTGTCGTGGATCTCGACCATGACGCGGCCGTCCGGCAGCCGGGTCGCGGTGACGCGGACCTTCGTCTGCGGGGAGGAGAAGGTGGTGGCGTTCTCCAGCAGCTCGGCGAGGAGGTGCACGAGGTCGGACACGGCGGTGCCGTGGATCTCGCTCTCCGGCACCCCGGTCAGCTCGATGCGCTCGTAGCTCTCCACCTCGGAGGCGGCGGCGCGGAGCACGTCGATCAGCGGCACCGGCTGGTTCCAGCGGCGGCCCGGCTCCTCGCCCGCGAGGACGAGCAGGTTCTCGCCGTTGCGGCGCATACGCGTCGCCAGGTGGTCCATCCGGAAGAGGTTCTCCAGCTGGTCCGGGTCGGGCTCGTTGTTCTCGAGGTCGCTGATCAGCGTGAGCTGGCGCTCGATGAGGCCCTGGTTGCGGCGCGAGAGGTTGGTGAAGATCGCGTTGACGTTGCCCCGCAGCAGGGCCTGCTCGGACGCGAGCCGGACGGCCTCGCGGTGCACCTGGTCGAAGGCGCGGGCGACCTCGCCGATCTCGTCCCGGCTGGTGATCGGGATGGGGGCGATGCGAAGGTCCACCCGGCCGGGGTCCGTCCGGGACAGCTGGTCGACCAGCATGGGCAGCCGCTGCTCGGCGACCTCGAAGGCGGCAGTGCGCAGTCGTCGCATGCTGTGGCTCATCGAGCGGGCCATCCAGCCGGCGAGCACGAAGGCGGCCAGCAGCGCGACGACCACGACGGCGCCGGTGACGATGGCGTCCCGCTTCGCGTCGGTGGAGATCCGCTTGGCCTCGTTCACGGCGTTGTCGACGAGGTCCTGCTCGATCGTCCGGTAGGCGTCGAACTTGCCGGTGGCGGTCGCGAACCAGGTCTCGGGCGTGATGCCCTGCGCCTTGAGCTCGCCCGCCGAACGGTTGGAGCCGATCGCCCGGACCATCTTCTCGAAGGCGGGCGGGGCGACGAACGGGACGCCGGCGGCCTCTGCCTTCTGCTCGGCCTCCGCGATCTTCTTCTGACCGGCCGCCTGGGCGGCCCTGAGCTCCTTCTTCAGGTTCGCCTCGTCCTGCTCGGTGCCGCCGCCCACGTACTCCTGGACGGCGATGCCCTCCAAGTACGCGTACGAGCTGAAGGCGGTGAGCTGGGCGCTGCGGTCCTTGGCCTGCGGGCCGGGCTTGACCAGCAGGTGCATGCCGATCGAGCGCTCCAGCGACAGCGCGGCCTTGGTGAGGGAGATCGCGTAGACGGTACGGCCGTAGCTGGTGATGTTGCCGGTGCCCAGGCCGAGCTCGTTGGCGAACTCCATCAGCACGTGCTGTACCTGGACGTAGCCCTCCTCCGTCTGCACACCCGGCAGCTCGGAGGTGTAGGCGTTCGCCCGCAGCGAGGCGAGCTTGGGCTCCGCCTCGCGGTAGGCGTTCAGCCGGCGGTTGAGGGAGGGCCGGTCGGGCATGTCCTTGACGGCCGTCTCGAAGTCCTGCTGGGCGGCGTCGCTGTCCGCGCGGGCGCGGTCGACGATCTCGCTGTCCCGCTCGCCCGCCAGCAGCGGTGCGGCGGTGACGTCGCGCTCGACGATCAGCGCGTTGGCGTAGGTGGCCGAGGCGCGGACGAGGCGGGCGATCCGCTCCGCCTCCTGGGCCTCGTTCCAGGTGTCGATCGAGCCTTTGACCTGGAATCCGCCGAGAAGAAGACCGATCAGAACCGGGATCAGCAGGATCGCGTTGAGCTTGGCGGGCACCCGCCAGTTCTGCACGGACAGCCTGCTGGACCGCGCCGGCCGGGTGGCCCGGGGCGCGTCCGCGGACGACGACGTCGCCGTCCGCGGCGGGGTGAAGTTGCCGCGCGACGACTCATGCGACGCGGGGCCGGGCTTGCTTCGCCTCACTCGACCAACAACCTCTCGGCGTCGGCACCTGTCGCTGTGCCGTCTGTCCTGGATCGGCTCCTACTCAGGAGTTCAGGGAATTGCAGCACGTCAGGGCCGCGCATTCCAAACACTGGGAATGCTGCGGCCGGTGAGACATAAAGGGCGCATAAAAACGACATAACGGTCTGTTCAGGCCAAATAGATGTGTGATCATGAGCGCTGCGAAGTTGATCGAACGCATCGGGTTCATCCTGTCGGCCAATTCTCATTGGAATCGTTATGAACACGAGGGCCGCCCGTGTCGAACGACACAGCCCCCTGAGATCAACATCCCTTCCCGCAGCGCTACTTGAGGCGGGCCATGAGGGCGTGCTCGACGAGCGTGATGAGCCCGCTCTTGGCGTCGGCGCGGTGCCGGGCGTCCGTGGTGATAATGGGCGTTCCGGGGCCGATCTGGAGCGCCTCGCGGACTTCTTCGGGGGTGTACGGCTGATAACCCTCGAATCCGTTGAGGGCGATGACGAAGGGCAGGCCGCTGTTCTCGAAGTAGTCGACCGCGGGGAAGCAGTCGGCGAGGCGGCGGGTGTCGACGAGGACGATGGCGCCGATGGCGCCGCGTACCAGGTCGTCCCACATGAACCAGAACCGGTCCTGGCCGGGGGTGCCGAACAGGTAGAGGATCAGGTCCTGGTCCAGGGTGATGCGTCCGAAGTCCATTGCCACGGTCGTCGTGGTCTTGTCCGTGACGTGGCTCAGGTCGTCGATCCCCGCCGATGCGGAGGTCATCACGGCCTCGGTGCGCAGCGGGTCGATCTCCGAGACCGCGCCCACGAACGTGGTCTTGCCCACGCCGAAGCCGCCCGCCACCACGATCTTCGCGGAAGTGGTGGCCCTGGGGGCCGCCCCGCTAGAGCTTCCGAAGTCCACTGAGCACCCTTTCGAGCAGTGTCACATCCGGCGTTCCGCCGGCCTCGCCGCTGCCGCCGGGCTGGTGGATCGCCACCATCCCGGCCTCGGCGAGGTCGGCCACCAGGATCCGGGCGACCCCCAGCGGGATCGCGAGCAGGGCGGAGACCTCCGCCACCGACTTGACCTCACGGCACAGGTGGCAGATCCGCTGGTGCTCCGGAAGCAGGTGCCCCAGCTGTGACGGGTCGGCCGTGGTGCTGACCAGCGCCTCTATGGCGAGCTGGTAACGCGGCCGGGTCCGGCCACCGGTCATGGCGTACGGCCGCACGAGAGGCTGGTCGCCGTCATCTCCGTACGACGCGTGATAAGCGGCGCCATACGGGCCGGGCGATACAGGCGGCGGGGTCATGATTCCTCCGGGCTGGACAACGGTTGTCGTCTGGCTGGGCCGGTGGGGGGCCGGATAGGGCGAGGGGGCGGCTCGGTCGGGTCGTTCCTGTACGGGTCGGGGTCAGTTCAGCAGGCTTCCCTGGAGTTCGGCGCGGAGGTCCGGGGTGAGGACACTGCCCGCGCGGTCGACCAGGAGGGCCATTTCGTAGCCGACGAGGCCGATGTCGCAGTCCGGGTGGGCGAGGACGGCGAGTGA